>JBJESA010000234.1:0-8454 GCA_051882535.1 Oscillospiraceae bacterium | reverse complement strand
AGCTCCAGAGAAAGCACGAGCACGGCTTTATGAAGAGAATGGCTACCAAGAACGGAAGAAAGGTTCTTGCTCGCCGCCGTGCAAAGGGCAGAAAAAAGCTCACTTACTGATTAACAGCAATGCCCGATTTCAAGAAGAAATACGCCGTAATCAAGAACAACCGCGACTTCTCCTGCCTTTTCAAGAAAGGGGAGAGCGTCGTTTGCTACGCTTTCGTATGCTATGTGCGTCCGCGTAGGGCGGGAAAAAACCGTCTTGGTATCGTTACCGGCAAAAAAGTGGGCAACGCGGTTAAACGCAATCGGTCGAGGCGGATTATCAGAGAAGCATTCCGCCTTTTCGACCCGATTATCAAAGAAAAGACGGACAGGCGGTTCGACTTCGTGTTTGTTGCACGCGGGAGAACGCCGTCGCTTAAAATGCAGCAGATTTTAAGTTTGATGAAGAAGAATGTTCTTCCAAAACTGCAGTAACTATGAAGTATATTTTCCTAGGGATTATCAAGCTGTATCGGCTTACGTTGTCAAAGGTTTTGCCGCCGTGCTGCCGCTTCTATCCAACCTGTTCGCAATACGGGCTTACTGCCGTGCGGAGGTTTGGTGCGGTTAAGGGCGGTTATTTGACATTATGGAGAATTTTGCGGTGTAACCCGTTCGGGAAGTACGGCTACGACCCCGTTCCCGAGAAGTTTTCCTTCCGACCGGAGAAGTATACCGTAGCACCCCCGAGAAACGATTGGAACGCATGGGGTGGCTGCGACAGCAAGGAGAACCCAACAATCACAGACAGTGCGGACAAGTCCCTTATTTGAGTGTTATATTTAAATTTTGAGTGTTATATTTAAATAAGGAAAGGTCAGCCGAGGTTCTCCCATATCAGAACAAAAGATTATCGCGGATTTTCCGAGAGGAGTGAACACACTTTGACGTGGTTATATAGCATTATCGGTACACCGTTGGGATACATTCTGTATTTCATATATGAGTTCATTTGCAGCAATGTCGGCGTTGCAATTATCATTTTCACGCTTATCGTGAAGCTGGTACTGCTCCCGCTTTCCATTAAGCAGCAGAAAACGAGTGCGAAGAGTGCCGTTTTCCAGCCTAAGGTAATGGAAATTCAGCAGAAGTACCGCAACAACCAGCAAAAGCAGCAGGAGGAGCTGATGAAGCTCCAGCAGCAGGGCTACAAGCCGTATTCGGGCTGTCTGCCGATGCTGCTGTCAATTTTGATTCTGTTCGGAGTCATTGACGTTGTGTACAAGCCGATGACGCATATCGTACACCTCAATGACGAGGCAATTTCGGGTATGGTTCAGACATCGTACAGTGCGGAAATAGCGTCGCTGTTCTCCGCCGAGATTGAGAAGTCCGAGGGCGAGTTCAAAAAGGACGCCGAAAAGGAGCGTAACGAACTCCTGCTTAAGGACGCTCAGCGTATTCTCGACTATTACAACGAAAAGTGCCTTAAAGACGGCGAAACACCCTACGAGCTCGCAGTCTTCAAAACGGTATCCGCCGAAAGCGTGGATATCGTAACCACGGCGTTCACCACCGCGATTGAGGAGGAGTACACCCTCAATCCGTCCGATAAGAAGAACAAGGACAAGCTTATCTCCGATACCGACCTCTACAAGATTACGGACGAGGAGCAGAAAGAGCTTGACGCACTCGGCACCGATGAGGAGAAACTCGCATACCGTGCGGCTCACAGCTTCTCCAAGCCGATGATTGAAGCACTCACTTCCTACCAGACCTACTACGGTTCGTATTCCTGTGCAAGCAAGGACGGTGCGGCGTTCACCGCTACCAAGAGCCTGCAGAGAGAGTTGTACTCGCTGGAGAGATTCGGTGCGTTGGCGACCGACTTCGGCAAGGAAGTAAGCTCCCGAATTTACAGCTCGGTAAGCGATTCTACCAAGACCGAGCTTCTCGAACTGTACGATAACCTCAACTTCGTAGGCATTCCGCTCGGTCAGGTGCCAAAGGATAATATGGGCTTCCCGATGATTCTGGTGCCTATCATTTCCTTCCTGCTGTCGATGGCACAGACGTTCATCTCGAATATGACCATGCGTAAGCAGAATCCGGACGCGGCAAAATCAATGGGCAGCATGAATATAATGCTGTGGGTTATGCCGTTTATGTCGCTGTGGATTGCGTTTACCGTTCCCGCCGGTGCAGGTTTCTACTGGGCGGTAAGCTACGCTTTCGGTATTTTGCAGACTGTCCTGCTCAACAAGTTCTACGACCCCGCAAGACTTCGTGCAGAAGCGGAGGAGGAGCTTAAGGCGATGGAGAAGGCTTCCAAGAAGCAGAAATCCAGACCCGAAACCGAGGTTGTAACAGTGATTAACAAGGACGGAAAAGAAGAAGTCCTCTCGCAGAAAGAAATCAATCGCCGCAAGTTGGCAGAGGCACGCCGTGCCGACGCTCTCCTGTACGGCGAAGAATATCACGAAGATGACGGCGACGATGACGAATAATCGCTGTCGGAAGGGGGAGTTATATGGAAAAAGAATTCAGAGCCAAGACCGTTGATGAAGCCAAGGCTCTTGCCGCACAGGATTTCGGCGTGAGCGTTGATGAAATCGACTTTGAAATTCTCGAACAGCCCAGAAAGACGCTTTTCGGCGGGCTTAAGGGCGAAGCACTGGTAAAGGCTATCTACGAGCCTGTTGCCGAGGCTGCACCCGCACCCGTTTACGCGGAAGATGACGAGGACTATTCGGCTGATGACGCCGCAGATGAGGTAAACGACGCGGACGGTGTTGACGATGTTGACAGCGTTGACGAGGCGGAGAATGCAGACGGCGGCGAACTGCCCGAGGACTTCGACGTTTCCAAGAGCATTAAGGTGCAGACTGCTATTGCATATCTTACCGATGTGCTTAAAGGTCTGGGACTTGACAATTTCGAGATTACGCCCATCAAGCGTGATGGCAATGTCGTTCTCGATATTACAGGCGAAAAGCTGGGCATTGTAATCGGCAAACGCGGAGAAACTCTGGACAGCCTGCAGTATCTGGCTATTCTCGCGTCCAACCGTTCCGAGGAGAGCTTCTGCAGAATCTCGCTCGATTGCAACGGCTACCGCAGCAAACGCCGCGAAACGCTTTGCTCGCTCGCAAAGAAGACCTCCGCTAAGGTTATCCGTCAGGGAAGAAAAATCGCACTCGAGCCGATGAACCCGTATGAACGCCGCATTATCCACAGCGTAGTAGCTGAAATTGAGGGCGTTTCCAGCCGTTCGACCGGCACGGAGCCTTACAGAAAGGTAGTTATCTACGCTGACAAGCCACACTTTGAACGCCGCGACAACCGCGATTCCAACGGCGGACGCAGACGCGGCAGCAGAAGAAGCGACGGTGCTTCTACACGCAACTACCGCCAGTCGGGAGGATTCTCGACCAGCTTTGAGCGTGAGTACAAGCGTAGCCAGTATCAGCCCGACGAAAACGCCGACGCAGGCGAGTTCTCCAAAGAAACCGTAGACACCGAAAAGAACGCAACCCTCTACGGAAAGATTATTCTGTAATTTGCGGCTGTGATTTCAGATTTTTACAAACCCAATCCCCCGATAGATAGTCGGGGGATTTTGCTTTTTTTAAAAATTCGTTTTTCTGCGATAGATACCACAGAGGATTTGGGGCTTGCCCCAATCAGGGAGTGCAGAGGGGCACGAAGTGCCCCTCTGCATACGAATTCTTCTCCCCCCTTTCCCCTTGGGGGAAAGGGGGGAAGGGGGGATAGGGGGAAATCTCGTATAGTAAAGAAAAAACCAAAACCCCCTTGAAATTTGATATTCTATGTGTTATAATGTAGGTGTAAAAATATCTGCTTGAAAGATTACACCAATATCGAGAGGATTTGAAATTATGACATACAAAGAGAGCTTCATCAAGTTTATGGTAGACAGCGGAGTGCTTACTTTCGGCGAGTTCACACTCAAGAGCGGAAGAAAAGCCCCCTACTTCATCAATACCGGCAATTACAAGAAAGGTGCCCAGCTTGCAAAGCTCGGCGAATACTATGCCGAGTGTATCAACGAGCACGGATTAAAGCCCGACACCTTGTTCGGCCCCGCTTATAAGGGAATCCCGCTCTCCGTTTCTGCGTGTATTGCACTCAACAACAAGTTCGGCATTAACTGCAACTACTGCTTCGACCGCAAGGAAGTCAAAGACCACGGCGAGGGCGGTATGTTCGTTGGAAAGTCGCTTGAGGACGGCGAAAAGGTTGTTATCATCGAGGACGTTATGACCAGCGGCAAGGCTCTGCGTGAGGTAATGCCCAAGCTCACCGGTGCTGCAAAGGTGGATATAGAGGGTATGATTATCACCGTAGACCGTGCTGAAAAAGGTCTTACAAGCGACAAGAGTGCGGTTGCCGAGGTTTATGACGAGTTTGGCGTTAAGGTGTATTCCATCGTCAATATCAACGATATTATTGCGGCTCTCGAAGCGGGCGTTATCCCCGGTGCGGAGTATGTCGCAAAGATGAAAGAGTACCGCGAAGTATACGGTGCGTAATTTCTCACCAACAAATGACAGTTTGACATAATATATAAACCGAAAAGAAGTGCCTGCCGACACGACGCATTATCTGCTTTGCAGTAATACTGACGGGAAAGACAGACGGCACTATTGACAGTATAGGGGGAGGTAATAATTATGACAGTAGGTAATTCCTCAAGACTTCAGCTGAATATGGCACAGGTACAGACCAAATACGGCGACCAGCTTAACCAGATTTACAAGACGAAGTATGCCAACCGCTACGAAAACGCCGCAAAGACGCTTGACGAGCTGATGAACAGCTCCGCACTCAAAAACAAGAGCGACATTTTCCGCGAGCAGTACAGCACGCTTTACAAGAATATCTACGGTATCAAGGACGAAAGCTCGGACGACAGCTCCGTAAGCTCCTCTCAGTCCGTTAAGACCACCTCGGCTGCTGCGGGAAGTGCGGCAGAGGGTATGAAGTCGATGGCGAACTCCCTCAAGTATGGCGGCGAACTTGACATTGACGCATACAAGAAGCAGGCACAGAGTTTCGTTGACAACTACAATGCGATGGTTGATAAGCTCGGCAAGTCGGACAATCAGGCGGTACTCCAGAAAGGCGTGCTGATGATTAACACCGCGAAGGTGTACTCCGGTACACTCGACCGTGCGGGTATTACTCTTGGCTCGGACAACAAGCTGACGCTGCAGGAGAACTTGTCCAAGGTTTCGGCGAGCGATGTTAAGTCCGCATTCGGCACGAACGGTTTTTCCGACAAGGTAATTCAGAAAGCGGGACAGATTAACCAGCTTTCGGGCGGCTCGGGCTACTTTGCACCGAATATTTCAGGCGGTAACTTCAACAATTCCACAACCGATAAGGCGGAAAACTCCACAGCGGTAAAGACCGCCGCTTCGGACGTTGAAAAAGCAACCACCTCGATGAAGCTGTATGCGAAAGACCTCGGCTTGGACAATTTGGACGGCTCGAAGGAGTTCGACCCAAAGGAATACGCCGACAGTGCGAAGAAGTTCGTGGACGGCTTCAACAAGCTGCTTGACGAATCGGAGAAGTCGGACAAATCGTCCGTCAACTACAAGGGACAGACTCTTGCCAACACCGCGAAAGCCTACAAGTACGCTCTCAAGCGTGCGGGCATCGAAGTCGGAGAGGACAACCGCCTTTCCATCGCAGATGATATCGAAAAGAAGAACGCCGCAGACGTGAAGTACGCATTTGGCTACGGCGGATTCGCCGATAAGGTAACCCAGAAAGCCCAGCAGATTTCCTCCCTTGCGGGAAGTGCAAAGGAGATGGGCTACAACGCCAACAGCACCTACAACTACGCATATACATCGGGTGCGTTGTACAGCGTTTACGCATAATGTAAACAATGCAGCCTCCTCGCAGAAAAAAACTTTTTCAACAAGCTAAAACTCCCGATAAAGTCAGAGTGACTTTACCGGGAGTTCTTTCTTATACCAATGCTCCGAGAATAATCTCGGAAATCTTGTCGAGCGGTGCCTGAACCTCAACCGCACCTATCTTGTATGCCTCCATCGGCATACCGTATACAACGCACGAGCCTTTGTCCTGACCGATGGTGAAAGCACCGGCTTCCCGCATACGGAGCAGTCCGTCCGCACCGTCGCGTCCCATTCCGGTGAGAATCGCACCGATTGCGTTCGCCCCCGCATTGGACGCCACCGAATTGAACAGCACGTCTACCGAGGGGCAGTGTCCCGACACGCGTTCGCCCGGCTGAGAGGAAATATACCAGCCCTTTTCGTCCTTGCGGACACGCATCTGGAAGTCACCAGCACCTATTATAATAAGTCCGCGTCTTAGGCGGTCGCCGTCCTCGGCTTCCTTCACCTGCATTTTGCAGGAGCGGTTAAGCCGTTCCGCATATAGCTTCGTAAAGCCTGCGGGCATATGCTGAACTATCACCACGGGCGGTGTGTCCTCGGGGAAATTGCGTATCACCTGTTCGAGAGCCTCCGTGCCGCCTGTCGAAGCACCGAGTGCGATTATCACTTCGGACTTTCGCAGCTTGGGGTGGTTCTGGGCTGCCGTGGTGTAGCTGTTCTTAGGTGCTTCGGGGAGGAGGTTTGTGCCTGTGGATTGTGCGATTTGCTGTGTACGCTGGGATATTGTCCTTTGTGCGTTGGCAGTAAATTCTGCCGCGGTTTGCACCATGTTGTCTAAATGCGGGGATTTCCCACGTGCGGCAGGTGTCACCGTCCCAAATCGCTTGGGAGAGGGGGTAGCCGGCTCGGGCTTTGCCGTACTTGAGCCGGTATTGCCGCCCGTGCCTGCGGTATTGCCAACATTGCCGCTTGTACTGCTCGTACTGCTGTAACTGCCAAAACCGGTTGGCGAGTTGCTGACAAGCGGTTTTCCGCGTGCGTCTATGAGTGCATTTGGGTGGGTTACCTTGTATGCCTTGCGAATTGACTGGCACAGTTCCAGTGCGAACTTTTCGATGTCCTCGTTGGTGCGTGCGACAGGCTTTGCAACAAAGTCCACCGCACCCGCCGAGATAAAGTCCGCCCTGCTCTCGGCAGACGCCGAAACCGCAATAGTAGGTATGTAGTACTGCGGGAGGAGCTTGCGTAGGAACGAGGCACCGTCCATTCGCGGGATTTCAAGGTCGAGCATCATTACATCAGGCTCGTTTCTGAGGATAGCGTCCCGAGCCGCGTATGCGTCCGAAACCTTCTCCACAATCTCAATAGAGCCGTCACGCAGAATATATTTCGTGAGAATTTCCCTGAAAAGAATTGAATCATCAACGAGAAGGAGTTTTATCTTTTCCATTTTATCTCCTGTTTAGGGATATTAAAGCCTGTGTTATTCCGGATGACGGTAAATTGCGGGTTTAATGTACTCAAACTGCGTGTCTTGACGGCTGATACTCTCCGCGTGACCGATATAGAAGTACCCGCCGGGCTTTACGACATCGTAAAATCTGTCGACAAGTGCGTTTTTGGTCGGCTGGTCGAAGTAAATCATCACGTTGCGGCAGAAAATCAGGTCGAACGGCTTGGCCTTGTACTTTTCGGGCATCGGGTCCATCAGATTAAAGGTCTTGAAGATAACCTCGTCCTTGATACCCTGACAAATCTCGTAGGTTCCGTCGGCGAGTTTGTTGAAGTAGCGAGCTTTCCATTCGTTGGAAAGCCCTTTCATGCCGTCTTCTTGGTAGATGCCGCGTTTCGCCTTGCCGATTACATTCTGTGAGATGTCGGTGGCGAGGATACGGGTGTCCCACTTCCCTTTTTCGCCCTTGAAATACTGGTCGATAAGCATAGCGGTGGTGTAGCACTCCTCGCCGGAGGAGCAAGCCGCACTCCAGATACGCATCACGTGGTCGCCCGAACAGGTCTGCACCATGTAGGGAAGCACCACATCATTAAGGAACGTGTAATGCTCGGGTTCCCGCATAAAGAAAGTGTGATTGGTCGTCAGTTTGTTGAGAATGGTATTGACCTCCGCACCCGTCTTGTCGGCGAGTACGGCGTCAATATATTCATCGTAGCTTTTGAAGCCGCGTTCTGTCAGCATATTTCCAAGTCGCCCCTGTATGAGAATTTTCTTGGCGGCAAGATTGATGCCAAAATTGTCATACATGAATTTTACCAGACGTTGGAACTCTGCCTCCGTAATATCCAGGCCCATTTAAGCCTCGCTTTCGTCAAGCAGCTTCGGCACATCGAGAATCAGCTTGGTTACGTTGTTTTCGCCTCTTATCATATACTGAATAAAGTCGTTCACATTGACATTCTTGTTCTCGGGGGTAGCGGAGATGTCGCCGGTGTGAATATCCTCTACATCAGCAACGCTGTCTACGATAATGCCGCAGGAGGTTTCTTCGCCGTCAAGAGTAAGCGTGATGATGCAGGTACGCTTGGTGGGGGGAATCTCCGGTTTTCCGAAACGAGTTCTG
>JBJESA010000233.1:0-8540 GCA_051882535.1 Oscillospiraceae bacterium | reverse complement strand
TGAACACCTACCGCACCTTCGTCACCAGCGAGAACATTATGGAGCTTATCGCGGACTACGACTTCATCATTGATGGAACGGACAATTTCCCTGCAAAGTTCCTTATCAACGACGCGTGCGTAATGGCGAAGAAGCCGTTTTCTCACGCGGGAATTATCCGCTTTCAGGGACAGCTGATGACCTACGTTCCGGGACAGGGACCGTGCTATCGCTGCGTATTCAAGAATCCTCCGCCCAAGGAGGCTGTTCCTACCTGTAAGCAGGCGGGAGTTATCGGTGCGATGGGTGGCGTAATCGGCAGCCTGCAGGCTATGGAGGCGGTGAAGTACATTCTCGGCGTTGGAGAACTGCTCACAGGCTATCTGCTGACCTATGATGCACTGAAAATGGAGTTCCGCAAGGTGAAGCTTCCCTCGAATACGGACAACTGTGCGGTTTGCGGCACTCACCCGACAATAACGGAGCTTATCGACTACGAGCAGGCAGAATGTGACGGTGTTCATCTATGATTACGATAACAAGAAGCGACTACGAGAAGATTCTCGCACACGCAAAGAGCGAACTTCCGAATGAGGCGTGCGGCTTAATTGCGGGAGAGGTCACGGACAGCGGTAAGGTTATCCGAAAGGTATATCTTCTCACGAATATCGACCACTCCAACGAGCATTTTTCACTCGACCCCAAGGAGCAGCTGGCGGCGATTAAGGATATGCGGGCGAATGGCTTTATTCCTCTCGGAAACTGGCATTCCCACCCCGAATCCCCGTCCAGACCGTCCGAGGAGGACAAGCGGCTTGCATACGACAGCAAGGCGAGCTACCTTATTCTTTCGCTGATGGAGATTGACAAGCCGGTGCTGAATTCGTTTAAAATCATCGGCAACATTGCTGAAAACGAAGGTCTGGAAATAGTAGATTAAAGGAAAAGATATGTCTGAGAATGCGATTTACGATACGATAATAGTTGGCAGCGGCCCTGCGGGGCTTTCGGCAGCGGTGTATGCCAAGCGTGCCGAGCTTAATTTCATTGTGATTGAGAAAGAGTATCTCGGTACGGGACAGATTGCCGAAAGCGAGCGTGTTGACAACTACCTCGGTTTGTACGGTGAAAGCGGTTACGACCTCGGCGAGAAGTTCCGTGCTCACGCAGAAGCACTTGGCACGGAGTTTGTCGAGGGCGAGGTAGTCACTATCGTTCACGATGGTGGGAATTATCGGGTATCTCTCGCAGAGGGCGGGGAGTTTCTCACCAAAACTGTAATCTACGCGGCGGGAGCGTCGCATCGCAAACTCGGCATTAAAGGTGAAGCGGAGTTTTCTGGAAAGGGCGTTTCCTACTGTGCAATCTGTGACGGAGCGTTCTACAAGGGCAAGACGGTCGCTGTAATCGGTGGCGGCGATACCGCTTTGGGGGACGCACTTTACCTCTCGGAAGTCGCAGACAAGGTGTATCTCGTCCATAGACGTGATGAATTCCGTGCTAGTAAGGTACTGCAAAGCCGAGTTCTTGCAAAGAGCAATATCGAATGTGTGCTGAACGCAGTTCCCGAGGAAATAGGCGGCTCGAAAACCGTTGAATCCCTTAAAATCCTCAAAAACGACACTGACGAGTCTATGAAAGTGGACGGAGTGTTTGTTGCCGTAGGCACAGTCCCCGACAGCGGTGCAATTCGCGAACTCGTGGAGCTGGACGGCGGTTATGTCAAGGCGGGTGAGAACTGTGCGACAACCGCTAGAGGCATTTTCGCGGCTGGGGATATCCGCACAAAACCATTACGTCAGGTGATTACGGCGGCGGCAGACGGTGCAAACGCAGTCCTCTCCGTTGAGAATTATCTGGCAGAAAACAGGTGATTTTATGAAAATCGAACGGCTGAAAACGGATCTCTTGATAATCGGCGGCGGCACGGCGGGCTGCTATGCGGCACTGACTTTTTCGGAGAAGTCCGACAAGAAGATACTGATATGCGAGAAAGCACACATCAAGCGAAGCGGTTGTCTGGCGGCGGGAGTGAACGCACTGAATGCGTATATCGTCGAGGGCAGAACTCCGCAGGATTACGTGGATTACGCAAAGAAAGACGCTGACGGCATCGTCCGTGACGACCTGCTTATCACAATGTCCGAGCGACTGAATAAAGTAACGGAAAGGCTTGAACAGCTTGGTCTTGTTATTCTCAAAGACGAGAACGGCAAGTATGTTGCAAGAGGAAACCGCAACCTGAAAATAAACGGCGAGAACATAAAGCCTATACTTGCCGAGGCTGTTGAAGCGTTTCCGAATATTTCGGTGCTGAATCGAGTGAATATCATCGACTTTTCCGTCCGTGACAACAAGATAAACGGTGCATATGGCATCGGAATCGAGAACGACACGTTCTACGTTATCGAAGCGGGTGCGGTGATTATTGCGACAGGCGGTGCGGCGGGACTTTACAAGCCGAATAACCCCGGCTTCTCGCGGCACAAGATGTGGTATCCGCCTTTTAACACCGGTGCGGGATATGCTATGGGAATAAAGCACGGTGCAGAGATGACCACGTTCGAAATGAGGTTTATCGCACTTCGCTGCAAGGACACTATTGCTCCCACCGGCACGCTTGCACAGGGGGCGGGGGCGAAGCAGGTAAATTCGCTGGGCGAGGTTTACGAGAGCAAGTACGGGCTTACCACCTCCGAGCGTGTGTATGGCACGGTCGCTGAGAATCTGGAGGGCAGAGGTCCCTGCTATCTTCGGACAGAGGGAATTTCCAAGGAAAAGGAGCAGTCGCTGCTGAAAGCCTACCTCAATATGGCACCCTCCCAGACGATAAAATGGATTGAAAGCGGCAAACTCCCCTCGCAGCAGAATGTCGAAATCGAGGGCACAGAGCCGTACATAGTCGGCGGTCACACCGCCAGCGGCTACTGGGTGGACACGGGCAGAGCCACCACCATCAAGGGCTTGTTCGCGGCGGGAGATGTCGCGGGCGGCTGTCCCCAGAAGTATGTTACGGGTGCACTTGCCGAGGGCGAGATAGCAGCGGAATCTGCGTTTTCTTTCCTCTTGGATAATTCGGGAGAAGAAATCCCCGAAAGCGAAATTTCCCTGCATATTGCAGAGGTTGAGAAGTTCCTCGGCGAAAACCACTCGCAGTTCACCACCGAACAGCTTGAAGAGGCAATGCAGACGGTGATGGACAGCTATGCGGGCGGCATAAAGACGAATTACCGCTTCAACGAAAAGCAGCTGGAAATCGCGGATTACAAGATAAAACAGCTGACTGCACTTTCCGAGAATCTACACGCAGACGATTTTCAGGAGCTGATGTACATTTATGAACTGCGTGAGCGGCTGGTGATTTGCAGAAGCGTAATCGCTCATCTGAAAGCACGTCACGAAACACGCTGGCACAGCTTTGCGGAAAACCTCGACTATCCCGAAAAGGATAACGTGAATTTCCGCAAGTATGTAAACTCCCGCCTTGAAAACGGCGAGATAAAGATAATTCTGCGTGATTTGACAGAGGAGGGACAGAGGACGTATGAGCATTGCGATTGACAAACTCAAGTGCGTAGGCTGCGGCAAGTGTCACGATGTCTGCCCCGGAACGCTTATCAAAATCGGCGAGGATAAAAAAGCGTTTATCAAGTACCCGAAAGACTGCTGGGGCTGCACTTCCTGCATTAAGGAATGTCCCGTCCACGCAATTAACTTCTATCTCGGAGCGGATATCGGCGGTATGGGGAGTATGGTGCATACCGAAAAACGCGGCGATTTGCTGTGTTGGGTAATCAACCATTCCGATGGGCATACTACCGAAATCGAAATCAACCCGAAAGAATCCAATAAATACTAGGAGGAAAAGAACGTGAGCGAATTTTCTCATCTTGACGAACTCGAAGCAGAAGCTATTTACATAATCAGAGAAGTAGCAGCGGAGTGCGAAAAGCCCGTTATGCTCTACTCGATAGGCAAGGACAGTTCAGTTATGCTTCATCTTGCGATGAAAGCGTTTTATCCCGAAAAACCGCCGTTTCCGTTTCTGCACGTGAATACAACGTGGAAGTTTAAAGAAATGATTGAGTTCCGCGACAAGACCGCACAGAAACTCGGCATTGAAATGATTGAATACATCAACCCCGATGGAGTGAAGCAGGGAATCAACCCCTTTGACCACGGCTCGGCATATACCGACATTATGAAAACGCAGGCACTCAAGCAGGCACTGAACAAGTACGGCTTCACCGCGGCTTTCGGCGGGGGAAGACGCGACGAGGAAAAGTCCCGTGCGAAGGAGCGTATCTTCTCGTTCAGAAATGCGGCACACGCGTGGGATCCCAAAAATCAGCGTCCCGAGATGTGGAAGCTTTACAACACCAAAATCAACAAGGGCGAAAGTATACGCGTTTTCCCGATTTCCAACTGGACGGAAAAGGATATCTGGCAGTACATACAGCGTGAGAATATCGACATCGTACCGCTGTACTTTGCGGCTGAGCGTCCCGTGGTGGAGCGTGACGGAAACCTCATAATGGTGGACGACGAGCGTTTTCCGCTCCGAGAGGGCGAAGTGCCGCAGATGAAGTCGGTGCGTTTCAGAACACTTGGCTGCTACCCGCTGACAGGTGGTGTGGAGTCTACGGCTTCAACTCTTGACGAGATTATCAGCGAAACACTGAGTGCGGTGTCCTCCGAGAGAACATCACGCGTTATTGACAATGAAGCGGCGGGAAGTATGGAACGCCGCAAGAGGGAGGGATATTTCTGATGAACGGCTTGCTGAAATTTATCACCTGCGGCAGCGTTGATGATGGAAAATCCACGCTTATCGGACATATTCTGTACGATTCGAAACTGCTGTACGCAGATCAGGAAAAGGCTCTGGAACTCGACAGCAAGGTGGGCAGCAGAAACGGAAAAATCGACTATTCACTGCTGCTTGACGGACTGATGGCAGAGCGTGAGCAGGGAATCACGATTGATGTGGCGTATCGCTACTTCACCACCGACAACCGCAGTTTTATCGTTGCGGATACTCCCGGTCACGAGGAATATACCCGAAATATGGCGGTTGGTGCTTCGTTTGCGGATTTGGCGGTTATACTTGTAGACGCTTCTCAGGGCGTGTTGGTGCAGACCAGACGTCACGCACGTATCTGCAAGCTTATGGGTATTCGCTACTTTGTGTTTGCGGTAAACAAGATGGATTTGGTGGGTTACAGCGAGGAACGTTTCGGCGAAATCCAAAAGCAGATTGCCGAACTCACCGCCGAACTTTCGCTTGAAAACGTGCAGATTATCCCGCTTTCCGCGACCGAGGGCGACAACGTAACCAAGCGTTCGGAGAACATCAAGTGGTACGATGGTCCAACACTCCTTGAACACCTCGAAACGGTGGATATTTCCTCGGACGACAGCGAGCAGGGCTTCTATATGCCCGTTCAGAGAGTATGTCGCCCCGACCACACCTTCCGTGGTTTTCAGGGACAGATTGAGTCGGGCAGCATAAGCGTAGGTGACGAAATCACCACTCTCCCGAGCAATGAAAAGGCAAAGGTTAAGGGGATTCTTGTTACCGATAAGAATTCACAGACCGCACACAAGGGTCAGCCCGTGACGATTACTCTCGATAAAGAGGTGGACGTTTCCCGTGGCTGCGTATTGATAAAGGGAACGGATATCGCTGTGTACAAGCGTCTGAAGGTTTCCCTCTTGTGGATGGACGACGAGGAGCTTGCAGTCGGCAAGGATTATCTTGTAAAACTTGGCACAAAGACGATTTCGGGAATTCTTGCGGGCATCGACTTCGCGATTGACGTCAACACCGGCGAGCATATCAAGGCTGAAACGCTTTCAAAGAACGGAATTGCGGTGTGCGACATTCTTCTTACAGAGGGAATTGTTGCAGACAAATTCGCTTCACACAAGACGCTTGGAGAGCTGATTCTCATTGACCGCGTAACTAATATGACCTCCGCGTGCGGCGTTGTCGAGGAAGTCAGCGAGAAGGGCGAAAGCGGCTCGGAAAAGGCTTCTTTCAAGAGCGGTGACCTCACTGCAAGAGGTGATATCTTTGAGGAATTCTACTACGATACAAGCAGTCTGAATGTCCTGAAGTATCAGCCCGTGAAGTCCACCTATACTGTGGGCGATGAAATCCCCACAAGCGGCGAGAGCTACCACTATCCCGACAGCTTCGATATCATCGTGCTGCGTGACGGAGTGGCGGTTAAGGTGCGTAATCGCAAGATTACGGAAATTCTTCCCGCGAGCGAATACAAGTACGGCGGCGTGCCTGTTATCAACGGCAGAGGTTTTGAGGTAAAGGCTTCGTCCGATGACGAGGTTGCACAGTTCCTCAAGGAGTATGACGAAACCCCCGAAAGCAGTCGGAATGCGTTCTTTGAGAAGTGGGTGCGTTTCGATACTTATCGTAAGGTTGTTATCCAACCGCAGAAGTAAGCAGGAAAGTTTGTGATATTTAGCAGAGGTGAAGTTCAATGATGGTTTCCACACGTGGAAGGTATGCACTACAGGTGCTGATTGATTTGGCAGAGCACAACAACGGCGAATTTATTCCGATGAGGAATGTTGCCGAGCGGCAAGACCTCTCCCCGAAATACCTCGAGAGAATACTGCAGGTGCTGGCGAAGAACAAGCTGGTCGTGGGAGCACACGGCAAGGGCGGCGGCTATCGTTTGAACCGCACGCCCGAGGAATACACCGTGGGCGAAGTTCTGCGGCTGACCGAAGGAGATTTAGCACCTGTGTCCTGTATCAAGGAAGGGGAAAAGTGTTCTGCGGGCGAGTGCAGAACAATGAAGATGTGGCACGACTTCTACAAGCTCACCAATGACTACTTCGACCATATCACAATTGCGGATTTGGCGGGAATGGAGCAGCCTGATAATTATGTAATATAAAAGCCAAAAACCCTCCCCGTAGTTTGGGGAGGGATTCGTGTTATACTTCCACTCTAATCGTAGTACCTTCTCCGGCAGTACTTTCAAGCGAAATGTTGCCGCCGTGTGCTGCGACTGCGTGCTTGACAATTGAAAGTCCAAGTCCTGTGCCGCCCGTTTCTTTAGAGTGGCTCTTGTCTACTCGGTAGAAACGCTCGAAAATGCGGCTCTGATGTTCCTCCGGGATACCGATTCCCGTATCGGATACCGTGATGACCGCTTTGTTCTCTTTGCCTTTGACATTTATCGCAACTTTGCCGTTCTCTTTGTTGTAACGAATGGCATTGTCGCACAGGTTGTAGATAATCTCGTGCAGATACTGCCGCACACCAAGGATTTCCACATTTTCGCCGGTGAGTTCGATGGTGACTTTGCGTGAGTCGGCTTCATCTTTGAGCAGGGAAACGGCATTCTGAGCAATTTCGAATACTTCCACTTTTTCCTTTTGTGCGGCACTGCCCTCGTCTAACTGCGAGAGGTGAATAATATCGTTCACCAGCGTCACAAGACGCTCGGCTTCTTTCTTGATATGCCCGATAAATCTGTCGGTGTCCTCGGGCTTTACCAAGCCGTTCTGGAAGAGTTCCGCACTGCCGATTATCGTCTGGAGCGGGGTTTTCAATTCGTGGGAAACGTTTGCGGTAAACTCCTGACGTGCCTTTTCCGCATTCGCCTGTTCCGTTACGTCAAACGCAAGGACAACCGCACCGAGCGTTTCCTCTCCGCTCTTAATCGAATTGATGTTGATGCGGAATTTTCTTCCGCCTTTATCCATATCAAAGCAGGAATTGCCGCCTTCAAGTGCCTTTTCAATCGCCTGCTGAAACGCAAGGCTGTGGTTTAACTGCAGAAAATTTTCGCCTACCGCATTGCCGTCCGCTTCAAAAATCGATATAGCTGCATTGTTTATGCTGATTATTTTGCCGTCTTTATTCATCAATACAAGTCCCTCGTTTACGGCTGCGATAATCTGTTCAAACTCGTCGGATTTCTTCTTGATTTGGGCAATATTTGCCTCAATCTCCTTGTGCTGCTTGTTGATTTTGGTGAGCAGAGGAGAAAGTTCGTCGTAGCAGTCATTAGTGGTTGGGTTATCGAGGTCAAGCTGATTTATCGGCTGCACAATTCGCTTTGAGATAACCTGTGCCAGCACCGCAGATACCACAACCGCGGCACCAAACACCAGCACAAATACCGGTACAACGTCAAAAATCAACGCCCAGATTGTATCCGCACTCTCCGAAATACGCAGCACTGTGCCGTCGCTTAAACGATGGGCATAGTATATCGTCTTCTCGGTGAGAGTGTCGGAATAGCGGCTGCTTTCGCCTTTGCCCGTGGTGAAGGCTTCGGAGATTTCCTCGCGGTCGAGGTGGTTTTCCATCACGGATTCGTCGGCTTTGGTGTCGTATAAAACTGCTCCGTCACTGGCTATCCACGTGATTCTGTAATCGCCGTCTGTGATATTGGTGAGGGAGTCCTTGCCGTAAGATTCCACGCTTTTTTCTAAGAGAGAAAGGTGGCTTTCCAGCTGCGATTTTTGCACTTCAGAAAAGTTGTTGTACAATACGCCCGTTATTACTGCAAAACTAAGCA
>JBJESA010000232.1:0-1983 GCA_051882535.1 Oscillospiraceae bacterium | reverse complement strand
CGCGTCCTCAATCATGGATTTGGCGATTCTGTCCTTAACGCTGCCTGCGGGGTTAAAGTATTCAAGCTTGAGGAGAATCGACGCTTCAAGCCCCTCGCTCTTTTCAATGTTCACCGCTTCAACAAGCGGAGTATTACCGATAAGCTCTGTTGTTCCCTTGTAAATCTTAGACATACTATTTTCCTCCTCAGAGTAGTGGTTGAATTTGCTTTGTTGATTTTATTATAATCACGCAGAAGGAATTTAGCAAGGAAAATAAGTGACAACGTTTGCACGAACAATCGGCACAGACAGATTTAATTTGCTTTCAATGAAGAAAAGTAGTCGGAATTTCACGGGAAATCTATTTTTCTCGAAAAATCGTGCAAACGTTTGCACAGCTTAATGCAAGGCATTGAGAGCATTTTTGATTATCAGAAGCCCTGATATTTTGCGTTCTTGTGAAACGCTCATCTCAAAACAGCCAAAATTGGATTTTTCGTGGATTATATTTCTTGACAATCACGAAAATATGTGCTAATATATCTTATAGGAACTATAAACCTGTAAAATCTTCTTTCAACTGTACAAATCAGGGATTTTGCACCGTCAAAACATACTAAGTCGATTTGAAAAATAGGTAATCAGAAATTATGACACATCATAACTAAGAAAATGTGAAAGGAAAGAAATAATGTCCATCAAAGAAATAGCGGAAAAGGTCGGCGTTTCGACGTCTACCGTATCGAGAGTACTTAGCAAGCCCGACTACAAATGTTCGTCAAAGGAGCTTCGTGAGCAGATATTCGCTGCCGCAAGAGAGATGAATTACGTCCCCAACGAATCCGCAAAAATTCTTCGTGCGGGAGAAAACAAAAATTCCGAGCCTTACCGAATGGGCATACTCGTGACAAGAACGAACGGCACGGAAACAGACCCGTTTTACGATGAGCTGATTGGACTTATCCAGACCGAAATAAACAGAAATCTGTGTATGCTGGTGCAGATATGGTATCGCCCCGATTTTTCTGACGAGGGAAAATGCGTTTCCTTCAATATAAAGCAGGCAGTAAAGGAACTGCACAACGAAGCTGCCTGCGACGGAATTATAATTATCGGAAAGTGCTGTCCGCAGGTGATAAAGCAGCTTAAAATACAATGGAAAAATATCGTTTCCGTAAACCGCAATTCCACGAATTATGAAATTGACGAGGTGCTGTGCGACGGCAGAAAGATAGCTTCAAGTGCTGTTGAATACCTTATCCGTCTGGGTCACAAAAAAATAGCTTATGTGGGAGAATGTCACAACGAATCACGTTTTAAGGGCTTTCAAGAAACGCTTCTGAAGTACAATCTTGAAACCGACATCGACCATATTATACAGACCGGACTTTCCGAAAAAGACGGCTACTCTGCAATGGAACGCATTATCCAGATGAAAAACAGACCCACGGGAATTTACTGTGCCAATGATATTATCGCCGTGGGTATGCTTAAGGCTCTCGGCAAGTACAGCAGCCGATATTACAACCCCTCGATAATCTCCAGCGACGATATTGCGGGAGCAAGATACACCAAGCCGATGCTGACAACCATACGTCTGCCTAAGGAGGAAATGGCAAAGTTTACGGTATTCCTTCTGATTGACAGGCTGAACGGAGGACACACGTCCGTAACGCGAACGGAGCTTGAAAGCAGCCTTGTTATCCGCAGCAGCTGCTCTCCCGCAAATAATACGGATATGATAGAGTATTATATTTGAGGAGTATATTTTGAAAAAATTATCAAACAACAAGCGAGCCGCCGACCTCTGATGAGGTCGGCGGTATTCGGATATTTCATGGAGATACGCCGTAAATTTGTTCGTTTATTGTTACGAAAAACCTCAAAAAGTTACCGAAAGTGTGCTTTTGGAGATGTGACACAAACGGCTCTGTTGTGCGGTTTCAGGGAAAGATGAAAACCGTGTGCGAGTTTACGGGGTTGTCCGACAGGGCTGCCGAG
>JBJESA010000231.1:0-8607 GCA_051882535.1 Oscillospiraceae bacterium | reverse complement strand
CAGGCAATCCCTCTATTATATGCACACATATGCGGATATTGTGCCGTTTAAGCAGCTTGTAGCAATTGAGGAACCCCTGAAACGTGTCCCCGCGATTGATAAGCCTTGCGGTCTTGTCATGGATTGTCTGAAGTCCCAGTTCCACGGTAATCGGGAGCGGACAGCTCGCCAAAACAGCCGCTCGCTCCTCGTCCACACAATCGGGACGAGTTGCCACCGACACGGCAAACGCACCGCATTGCTCCGCCTTTCGGAGCATCTGCTCAAGGTATTCCACAGAGCAATACGTATTGGTACGAAGTCCGTAGTACATCAGAATTTTTGCGTTGGGGTATTTCAACCGGATACGTTTCTTCTCCGCTTCAAACTGTTCCTCTATAGTTCGTCCATCAATCGGCACTCCCGCACAAAAACCGCACCGCCCGTGCGGGCAGGACAACCCCGTGTCCACCGTTGCCTTAAACACGCGTCCCCCATACTCATGGAGATTGTGATAATATAGGGTGTGATAACGCTTGTTATCATCGGAATACTTGAACTCGCCCATTTTACTTACCATCGTTGTCGGCATTGTTGACGTTGTTTGTATTCGGGGTATTTTCGCCATTTTCGGGATTGGCGGCACTCTCTGCCATTGTGAAAATCACGTTCTTCATCACATCAAGAACACGCTCGTTTCGCTCGACCTTTACCAACATTCTCGGTCTGCCGACTGTTTCCAGCTGCATACGCTTGCCGTATACCTTGCTGACTGCGGCAAACTTCTGCATATCAAACTTGTTGATATAGAAAATCAAATCATCGCCTACCTGTGAGATTTCGGAGATGTTTTCAGCCGCCATATTGCGAAGTCTTGCCACGTCAATCAGTCCCAGAACAGGAGCGGGCGGTTCGCCATATCTGTCGATAAGCTCGTCCGTGATGTCCATCGCATCATCGTCTGTGACAATCCGTGCTATTTTACGGTAGCAGTCTACTCGCTGTGCTTGATTGGAGATGTACTCATCGGGGATATATGCGTTTATCCGCACATCGACAAGGCACTCGTCCTTGTGGACGTTCTTCTCGCCCTTTTCCTCACGCACCGCTTCGTCAAGCAGCTGGAGATACATATCATAGCCGACATTTGCAAGATGTCCGCTCTGGGACGAGCCGAGGATATTACCCGCACCTCTTATCTCCAAGTCACGAAGTGCAATTCTGAATCCGCTGCCGAACTGCGTAAACTCACGGATTGCGTCCAGACGTCGCTGCGATACCTCCGAGAGAACTTTTCCGGGCTTGAACGTGAAATACGCAAACGCACGCTTATTGGTTCTCCCGACGCGTCCACGCAGCTGGTGCAGTTGGGCAAGTCCCATATAGTCAGCGTCCTCGATAATCAGCGTGTTGACGTTCGGGACATCAATTCCCGTTTCAATGATAGTTGTGCAGACAAGAACATCAATCTCCGCGTCCAGCAGCTGCCGCCAGACTTCAAGAAGCTCGTTCTCCTCCATTCGTCCGTGGGCAACGCCGATTTTCAGACCGGGCACAAGCTCACGCAGTTTATCAGCAACACCGTAAATCGAATCAATCCGATTGTGGATATAGTACACCTGACCGTTACGGCGAAGTTCTTTCTGAATAGCCTGTGCGATTACTCCCCAATCGTGTTCGATAACGTAGGTTGAAACCGCCTGTCTGTCCTGCGGAGGCTCGTCAAGAATACTCATATCACGGATACCGGTCATCGCCATATTCAGCGTTCTGGGAATTGGCGTAGCCGAGAGGGACAGTATGTCCACTCCCGCAAACATTTCCTTAAACTTGTCCTTGTGGGCAACGCCGAAACGCTGTTCCTCGTCGATGATTACCAGTCCCAAATCCTTGAAATTAACGTCTTTCTGGATAATGCGGTGAGTACCGATTACCATATCAATTCGTCCCGAAGCAAGACCTTTAAGAATTTCTTTCTTTTCCGCAGTGTTTTTGTATCGGGAAAGAAGTGCGATATTGATGGGGAAGCCCTCCATTCGTGCCGTTGCCGTCTGGTAATGCTGCCATGCAAGCACTGTGGTAGGTGCAAGCAGTACGCATTGTTTTCCCGCCTCCACGCACTTGAACGCGGCACGGAGTGCGACTTCGGTTTTTCCAAATCCTACATCGCCGCACAACAGTCGCTCCATCGGGTGGTCGCTCATCATATCCTGCTTAATTTCGTCTATGCAGCGAAGCTGAGCACCCGTTTCGATATAGGCGAAATGCTGCTCGAAGTCCTCCTGAAAAGTATCATCTTCGGGGAAAGCAAAGCCCTTGGAACGCATACGCTTCTCGTACAATTCAATAAGTTCGGCTGCCATCTCCTTTGCGGCTGCCTTAGCTTTAGCCTTGGAATTCTTCCACTGGTTGCTGCCGATTTTATTGAGTTTTATAGTTGACGGGTCGCCCGAGCCTATATAGCGGGACACCAGATCAAGCTGTGTTACAGGGATATTCACCACATCTCCGCCCGCATACTTGATGCTGATATAGTCCTTGAGAACGCCACCTGCGTGTATCTTGTTCACGCCGCTGAAAACTCCGATTCCGTATGACGCGTGAACCACAAGGTCGCCCACTGCAATATCCTCAAGCGAGCGAATTTGTTCGTTCTTCTTGAGTTTCGGGGCTTTTCTGCGTTCGGCGTGAACTGAGGTGTGAGTAAACACGCAAAGTCCCGCTTCTTCGTATGAAAATCCCGCCGAGAGAGTTCCCTCGGAAACTATAATCTTCCCCGCTACAACCTGTGAGGGATTCTCTGAATATTCCGCACCGAATCCGTCTTCAATAAGGTCGAATGCGAGATTTTTCGCACCCTTTGCCGTTCCCGCGAATATGAAGCAGCACATCTTCCGCTCGAGATTGCCACGCAGTTCTTCCTCAAGCAGTTTATATTCGCCGCTCCATGGTGCATTCTGGATAGTACCTTTTGCATTGATGGAAATACCAAGCTCCAGACCGCCGCCGCGAATAAAGGAGTCGAGGTATACACGAGTGCGTTTTATAAGTTTATCGTAAAGCTCCGTCTTGGTGAGCATAAAACGGTCAAGACCCTTGCAGATTTTCGCATCGTCTGTCAGAATCTTCAAGTCCTCGATATGCTGTGCACAAGCCGCACGATACGTTTCCTTCACCGTGGAATTTTCGCATACCAGAACCAAACCATCATCGCCGATATAATCGAATACCGTTGCTTCTTCATCATAGCACAGCGGGAAAAAGCGGTCGGAGCTGTAAAGAGTCACACCATCACGGATTTTTTGTACGTCGCCGTTTAATCGCTCACGAATCTTCTCGGCATTCTTAGAACGGAGTTTGCTTGCGAGAGCTTCTATCTTCCCACAGATTTCCTCTGTACTGCCGAACAGTGTTTCACGTGCGGGAGAAATAGAAACGCTTTCAAGCGTATTCGTTCTTCGCTGGCTCTCAAGGTCGAATTCCGAAATGCTGTCCACAGTATCGCCCCACAGCTCCACACGGAAAGGAGCCGCACTGCTTGGCGGGAAGATATCTACAATACCGCCCCGCACCGAGAACTGTCCCGCACCCTCTACCATCTCCGAACGAGCATATCCCGCTGCCAAAAGCCGTTCCACGAGGAAATCGAGCGAAATTTCTCCGCCCTCCTCAAAGGAAATCGTGCGGGCGGTAAGTTCAGCTTTCGGGATAGTAAGCTGTGCCGCCGCAGTCGGCGAACAGATTACCGCCTTACAAGTGGAATTTGCGAGTGCGTTCAGTGCGAAAATACGCTTATGCTCGTACTCACGCGACACCGCCTCGGCGTCCGCAAGAACGAACTCCTTTTCGGGGAGCAGCAATACCGCATTCTTCTCGCCAAGCAGCATATTGATGTCGAGCATCAGCTTTTGTGCCTCTCCCTCGCTCTCTGCAATAACAAGCGACGGAGAAGTCTTATCTGCGATAAGTGCCGCAATAAAATGTGCCTTGTGTATATGCGAAACGCCCGTTACAAGAGCGGGCAGGGTGTTCTTCTTTTCGCCGAGATACTTTTCCAGCCGTGCAAAATCCGCGTTTTGCCGTGCGGCATTAACAAAAAAATCCATATCAATCCACCTTAAGAATTGAACTTGTTCATCGCTTGGTCGGTCTTGCCGTCCACCATCAGCTCCAAAGCACTTACTGCATTCTGAAATGCCTTTTCGAGTGCTTCGCCATCTTCTTTCTTGAAATGACCAAGCACCCAATCCGCGAGGTTGTAATCGGGGTGAGGCTTTGCACCAACTCCCATCTTAATCCGCGGGAATGCGTCGCTGCCCGATAGGTAGATGATGTTCTTGATTCCGTTGTGACCGCCATCGCTCCCCTTTCGGCGAATACGCAATTTGCCCGGCTCGAGCGAAATATCGTCATACACTACAATCGTACGCTCGGGCGGGATTTTGTAGAACTGCATCGCCTCGGTTACCGCCTCGCCGCTCTTGTTCATAAACGTGGTAGGCTTCATAATAAAGCAGCGTTTTCCCGATACCATTGCATCGCAAGTAAGGGACTTAAATTTCAGCTTCTTGCAGTTTACGCCTAGCTTTTCGCATAGCGTGTCAATCGTCATAAATCCGATGTTGTGGCGGGTGTTCTCGTATTCCGTGCCGGGATTCCCCAAACCAACGATTATATACTCCACTGCACCCGCCGGCTCGGCTCTTTCGCTCTCCAACTTCTTAAAAATGTCAAATACCGACATATTGTTTCCTCTTTCATTCTTTTTTCTAATTCTTCCGGTAAACGCGAAATTCCGCCCGCAATTGCTTGCGAGCGGTAAGAAATTCGTCAGTTTTCGCCAAAAAACGCAGTTTACTTCCGTAATTAAACGATATCGTCTGCGTCAAAAGGATCTCCGCACTCGGGGCAGAACTTAGGAGGTTTGGTAGGATCCTCGGGCTGCCAGCCGCACTTGTCGCACTTGTAAAGCGGAACTCCCGCAGGCTTGGGCTTTCCGCAGTTTGTGCAGAACTTGCCCTGGTTATTGGCACCGCAGGCACAAACCCAGCTGCCGCCCTTCTCGGGCTTCTTAGCACCGCAGCCCATGCAGAAGTTGCCGGTATTCTGCTGACCGCAAGAACACTTCCAGCCGTTTGCAGCGGGAGCCGCCTGCTGTGCAGACTGCTGTTGCTGTGCCATAGCCGCATTCTGAGCCGCCATATTGTAGAGATTACCCGCATTGATGCCGCCCTGCTGCTGAGCCATATTCATACCCATAAAGCCCATCATCGCACCGCCGGAATTTCCAGCAGCGGTCTTCATAGCGTCACCCTGAGCCATAGTCAGGTGAGCCGCAGCCATTCCGGGATCACGCATTACAGCGGTTCTCTGGAGGTTCTTAATCATCTCCTGATCCTCTGCAGGGAGGGACGGAGGATTCATATTGAAAGAAGCGATAGTGATACCGCGGAGCTTGCCCCACTTCTCGGAAAGTTCAACATTGAGTGCGTCACAGATAGCAGCTGCGTGGCTCGGCAAAGCACTGGGACGAACGCCCTCAGCCGAGAACTTGCCCAAAGCAGGCTGCAGTGCAGTCACAATTTCGGACTTCATCGCACTGTCAATGCTCGACTTGTTGAATATGCCTGTGAAGTTTCCGCACACATTGGTGTAGAACAACACGGGGTTTGTAATTCTGTAGGAGTACTGACCGTTGCAGCGAAGGGAAACATCAATATCAAGACCGATATTTCTGTCTACTACGCGGAAAGGAATGGGAGAGGCAGTACCATAGAGGTTGTTGACAATTTCCTTTGTATTGATAAAGTAAACTCTCTGGTCAACGGGAGCGGAGCCGCCAAATGCGAAACGCTTGCCAATCGACTTGAACGTTTCCATAATAGAATCGCCAAGATCACCATAGAAAATGCTCGGCTCTGTTGATGAATCGTACACGAACTCACCCGGTTCTGCACAGACTTCTGCAACCTTGCCGCCGTCTACGATAAGGACGCACTGTCCCTCGTTCACGTTGATAATTGAACCATTGGAGATAACGTTATCGGAACCCTTTGTGTTAGAGTTCTTGCCGCCAACCTTCTTCATACCGCGAACTGCCAATGTCACAGAGTCCATTGCGTCACAATAGAAGTAATCTCTCCAGCTGTCAGCCAACGCACCCGAAAGTGCACCAATTCCTGCTTGAAGCAATCCCATTGTAGTAACCTCCTAAAAAAATAATTCAAAAAATCCTTATGGATATTGTATAATATTTTTCTGCCGTTGTCAAGAGATTTTTTCCAATTTGTAGAAATACAAATACATTTTCTGGACGGAATTTTCGAGAAAATAGTAGTGCTTTATGTAGGCTGCAAGTACAGCCAGCAGAATGACTGCCAAAATTACCAGTCCCACGTTTCTTATAAGCAAGCACATAAATAGCACCAGCAAAAAGAACACCGCAAATGACATTGTAATAATCAGATGCACCAGCCGCTCATGACTGTAGAATGCAATTCGTTGGAGAAGCTCTGCTTTCATCTTCAGCATCTCCGCATCGGAGTGTTCTTCTCTGAAAAATCGCTCCAACATCTCCAGATATTCTCGAATCTGCTTAGTCATCGAATTCCTCCAATGCCTTTGCACTCTGTTCCCAGTCCTCCATAGCGGTTTCCTGAGCGGTACGCAGCTGCTCGATTTCCTCGGAAAGCTCCATTGCCGCCTTGTAATCGGCTAGAGTGGAAAGCATCTCCGTCTTTTCGGCGATTTCAGCGTCCAATCGCTCAATTTCGGCCTCCAGACGGGAAACCTTGGTGGTGAGTTTGCGGCGTTCGCTCTCACGCTCTTTCTTTTGCTTGTAGTCAAGAGCCTGAGCAGACTTCTTTGGCTTTTCCGCCTCTACTGCTTCGGAAACAGCACGCTGCTTTTCAAGATAGTAGTCGTAATTTCCGAGATAGCTCTCCGTGCCGTTTTTCGTCAATGCATAAACGCGGTCGGCGAGTTTATTTATCAGATAACGGTCGTGCGAGATAACAAGCAGCGTTCCGTCATAGTTTTTCAAAGCATTTTCCAATGCCTCACACGAGGAAATATCAAGGTGGTTTGTCGGTTCGTCTAGCAGCAGGAAATTCGCACCCGACAGCATCAGTTTCAGCAGTGCCACCCTTGCACGTTCTCCGCCCGAAAGCTCCGAAATCTTCTTGTAGATGTCGTCACCTTTGAACAGGAACGACGCTAAAGCAGTACGCACCTCTGTTTCGGTCATACGCGGGTACTCGTCCCAAACCTCGTCAAGTGCGGACTTAGAATCCGTAAGTCCCCGCTGTGCCTGGTCGAAGTATCCGACCTGCACACGAGTACCATATTTGTACTCGCCGCCGTCTGCATCGTATTGTCCCATCAAAATGCGAAAAAGCGAGGTTTTACCGCAGCCGTTTCCACCGATAAGGAACACCCGCTCGCCTTTCTTGATGTCGAGATTTACTCCCGAAAACAAGCGTTTTCCATCAAAAGAAAGCGACAGATTATTCGCTGTCAGCACATCATTTCCGCAGCCGTCCGCACTCTTGAACGCAAACTTTATCGCATCGGGAGCTTCCTCGGGCTTCTCCAAGTCCTCCTCAATACGGTCAATCTGCTTCTGCTTGCTGGCGATTGTGACGTAGTTGTGTGCCTGATTCCAGCGTTTTTGCTGGTCGATAATTCCCTCAATGCGGTTGATTTCCTTTACTTTCGCCTCGTACACCTTGCGGCGACGTTCCATATCCTCCGCTTTCAACTCTAGAAAACGCGTGTAGTTGCCCTTGTAATCGCGGATATGACGGTTTTCGAGTTCAAGCGTCCGCGTCGTTACCTTGTCAAGGAAATAACGGTCGTGGGATATTACGATATACGCCCCGCGATAGTCGGACAGAAAACGCTCCAACCACTCAACGGATTGTATATCCAAATGGTTTGTCGGCTCGTCCAGCAGCAGCAAATCCGCCTTTGACAGCAGCAGCTTCGCCAACTGTAGTTTGCTCCGCTGACCGCCCGACAATGCCTCCACGGGAAGTGAAAAGTCGCTCTCCGAAAAGCCCAATCCCGTAAGTGCCGAAGCCGTGCGGCTCTTGTATGTCAAACCACCCTCCCGCTCGAACGTTTCACGAATACGTGCCTGTCGCTCAAGAGTTTCCGCCGAGGTATCACCGAAATCAATCTTGTCGTGAAGTTCCTCGAGGGAGAGTTCCATCTCCTCCAAATCTTGGAAGATGGTGAGCGTTTCATCATACAGAGTTCGCTTGGAATCCTTGCAGGCGAACTGCTCCATAAAACCTATTCGCACGCCGCCTGCGATATGAATACTTCCCGCATCGGGTATAAGTTCGCCTTTCAGCAAGCGAAAGAGCGTTGTCTTTCCGCTGCCGTTTACTCCGACGAAGCCTATGCGTTCCCCCTCGTACACATCAAACGTCGCATTCGAAAACAGCGTTCTGTCCGCAAATGAAACCGCAACTCCGTCTAAATTCAGCAATAACATAATTACTTCTTGTTGATAATCTTCTTGGGCGAATATTTGGTATTAACGAGATAATCGTTCTGTTCTACATTATAGTTCTGGCAGATGATATCCATCTTGGAATCAAACTCGTCGCCCTTCATCTCACG
>JBJESA010000230.1:0-1988 GCA_051882535.1 Oscillospiraceae bacterium | reverse complement strand
CTGGAATTCGAGGTGGGGGACAACAGACTTTCCATCACAGAGAGCAATGGTTTTGTGGTATCGCTGTTTGCGGGGGACGAGTCGGAATTCTCACTGTGTTTGTATCTTCCGAGAACTGCCTATCGAGAGATTTCGGTGTACACGGGTACGGGAAATATCACTGCGGGGCGGGTTGACGCTATCTCGCTCACCGCCTGTACCGGAAGCGGGAATATTATCTGCGACGACGCAATATCCCGACTGAATCTGTCAACAATAAGCGGTAATATGAACGTGGATTTTGAGATGGTGGCAGAGGGCACCGAGATAAATTCCCGCAGAGGAAATGTCGATTTCACCGTCCCGCCCGACAGCAGTTACACGCTGGATTTTGACACCAAAACGGGATTATGTGACTGCGTACTTAATCACGGTTCGCCGATGGGGACGTATCAGTACGTGTTCAACGGCGGCGGCAATCATGTTTCCGCTTATCTGGAACAGGGAACTCTCACAATCAAGGAAAAAGAGAAATAGAAGGGTGAATGATGAAACGGATATTGAGCACAATTGGGGGCTTTATTGTACGGAACAAGGCATATTTTCTGGCATGGTTTGTACCCGCGATAATATTGTTTGTGGCTTATGCGGTGTTCGGGGTGTATCCGTTCGGGGAACGCTCGGTGCTGGCACTGGATTTGAATGCACAGTATGTAAGCTACTTCGAGTATATGTATGACGTGTTTTCGGGTGAGGAGAGCGTCTTCTACAGCTGGAGCAGGTCGTTTTCGGGGGAGTTTTTGGGGCTGTTTGCTTACTATCTGGCAAGCCCGTTTAACTTCATTGTATGGGCGTTCCCACGCGAGTATATTACCGAGGGTTTGCTTACGATGATTCTGGTGAAAGCGTCCGCTTCGGGGCTTGCTATGGCGTTCTTGTTGAAAAAGAAACGCGGTTTCTCGGATTATACTGCGGTGCTGTTCTCAATAATGTATGCACTGTCGGGATATTTCACCGCACACTCGATAAATCCGATGTGGCTGGACGGTATGATAGCACTTCCGTTTATCGTTATCGGTGTGGAACTTGCCTGTGATAAGCGGAAAATTCTGCCGTATGTAATCCCGCTGATATACATCTTCTATGCGAACTACTATATCGGATATATGGCGGGTATTTTCTCCGCACTCTACTTCTTGTACTATCTGCTGTCGGGAAAATCCGAGGTGAAAACCTGGATGGAGCGGGCAAGGGCTACCGCTGCTTATGGCTTTGCCTCGGTTGCTGCTATCCTTATGAGCTGCCCGATTATTCTCCCCGTATTCAAATCGCTGCAGATGGGCAAGATGAATAATCCCGACCCCGATTACTCGCTTCACGAGAATTTCAACCTCGTGGATATGCTGTTAAAGCTCTTTCCCGCGACATACGATACTATTCGCCCCGAGGGTATGCCGATGCTGTACTGCGGTACTTTGGCTTTGGTGTTTGCGGTGGTGTATTTTGCGGCGGGAAAATCTTCGCTTCGTGCAAGGATTGCGGGCGGGGGACTGCTTGGAATACTTGCGGTTTCAATGTTCGTAAAGCCTGTGGATATGATGTGGCACGGCGGACAAGTCCCCGTCTGGATGCCGTATCGCTACTGCTTCTGCCTGATGTTCCTGCTTGTGATTTTCGGAGCGGAAGCGTTCGAACAGCGTAACAGCGTTTCCACCAAAACGCTTGGTGCGGTGTTTGCTTCGCTTATGGCATTGTTGGTGTTCTGCGACTATGCGAATGGCAAGGAACTGATTGTTCTTCTCCCTATGGTATTTCTGGCATTGGTCGCGACGGTTTGTGCGGTGAATATCCTTTCGAAGGATAACCGTGCGAGGGGCATTGTATCCGCATTTGTGCTGGCTTCGATTGTCGGTACGGAACTTTTCGTCAATGCGGAAGTGACGTTCAACCGTGCCCACAAAGATATCTACTATTCTTCGCGGGAATCCTATGCGGGAGATATTCCGAAA
>JBJESA010000229.1:0-1993 GCA_051882535.1 Oscillospiraceae bacterium | reverse complement strand
CACAGGTGCATAAAGATAGTAGTTGTTCCGCGTGATACGATTGTACAGCCGAACTCCGCGAATTCTCTCCGCACCATCGCAGAATTGCCTGCAAAGTGCCAATTCGTGTGCAAGAATACGCTCCGGAGTCCGCGATTTCACAAACTCCACGCCCTCACCAAGAGCGATTACACCGGCGGTATTTATCGTCCCGCTTTCAAAGCGGTCAGGCATAAAATCTGGCTGGAGAAGGCTCTCCGAAGCACTCCCCGTGCCGCCCTCAATGATGGTCTTGAGCGGGAATTTTCCGTTCGTCACCAGAAGTCCCGTTCCCATCGGGCCATACAATCCCTTATGCCCCGCTGCACATATAAAATCCGCACAGTCCAGCGTTATCGGGAGAGTCCCCGCACCCTGTGCCGCGTCCACGACAAGCGGAATCCCTTTCTCGCGGCAAAGGCCGTAAAGCTCGCAAATCGGCGTTCTCAAGCCAATCACATTGCTTGCCGCTGTGCAGACCACCGCCGCCGTATTCGGGCGAATCGCACGTCTTGCATTTCGGAGAGTTTCCTCACTATCGGGAACAGCTTCAAACATAGTGCAGTAGTCGCTGAAATTCTCGCCGCTCTCCTGAGCCAGTGCGACTATCGGACGGACAACCGCGTTATGCTCCATATCGCTGATTACAAATCCTTTCCCTTTCTCTGCCAGCCCCTTAATCGCGAAGTTAAGTGCGTGGGTGCAGTTGAGGGTGAAGACGGTGTTTTCGGGTTCCGCTCCGAACAGTTCGGCACACTTTGCACGGCTTGAATAAACCGCCTCCGCTGTTTTTTGCGAAAACGTATGTCCCGAGCGTCCCGGATTCGCTCCATAAGTACTCATCGCCTGCTGCCACTTTCTGTAAACCGAAGCCGGTTTGGGGAATGAAGTGGCAGCACTGTCAAAATAGACCACAGTCTATACCAATGTCCGAGAGCAAAGCACAGACTTCGCGTTTGTCCGCACCCCGCTCGGTTACTTTAAGTCTGAAGCCGCAGCCGCTTCCCCGTGCGAATCCACGCTCCACTATGCAGCGAATGCCGTGCTTTTGCAGAAACATCGCTGCTTTCTGTGCCTGTGTAAAGGACTTTATATCGATAGAAAACATAGTTTCACTCCTTATAATGCTGTTAATATGATGCCATATTGCCTATCACAGTATATGCATTGGAAGAAATTAGGACACAATTACTGACATACACGAAAAAAATCCGTTAAATTCTTGACAATTGCCACAAGATGTAGTATAATAGAATTGGATAATTCGCACATTGGAATTGTGCGAAAAAAAGTATCAGGAGGTAGAACAGAAATGGGACTTACACTAACAGAAAAAATCATCAAAGCACACATTGTTGACGGCGAGATGGTAAAGGGTACTGAAATCGGACTTAGAATCGACCAGACTCTCACACAGGACGCAACCGGAACAATGGCGTACCTGCAGTTTGAGGCTATGGGCGTTGACCGCGTAAAGACCGAGCGTTCCGTAGCATACATCGACCACAACACACTGCAGAGCGGCTTTGAGAACGCCGACGACCACCGCTTCATCGGCTCCATCGCCAAGAAGCACGGTATCTGGTTCTCCCGCCCCGGTAACGGTATCTGCCATCAGGTTCATCTCGAGCGTTTCGGCAAGCCCGGAAAGACACTTATCGGCTCCGACAGCCACACCCCCACAGGCGGCGGCATCGGTATGCTGGCTATGGGTGCGGGCGGACTTGACGTTGCTGTTGCAATGGGCGGCGGTGCTTACTATATCACCATGCCACAGGTTGTAAAAATCAACCTCACCGGCAAGCTCAACGATTGGGTTTCTGCAAAGGACGTTATTCTCGAAGTGCTCAGAAGACTCTCCGTTAAGGGCGGCGTTGGCAAGGTTATTGAGTACTGCGGCGAGGGCGTAAAGGCACTCTCCGTTCCCGAGCGTGCTACTATCACCAATATGGGTGCAGAACTCGGGGCTACCACT
>JBJESA010000228.1:0-8660 GCA_051882535.1 Oscillospiraceae bacterium | reverse complement strand
TACAGACTCTGCATTGTCACCAGTGTTGCTGCCGCCGACATACCAAGCTTTTCATTAGCTTCCGATTGGAGCGAGGTAAGCGAGTACAATAGTGGACGATTTTCTTTTTTCAGTACGGTTTCTGCCGATTTTACCGTGCATAGCTGATTTTCACATTTTGACTTAACGCTTTCCGCTTGTTTCTTGTCAGAAAAAGAATTTTCATCACCGTCAAACCACTCAGCACCGTTTTCAAGTTTCAGCTTATAAAATGGCTTTTTCACGAAGTTTTCGATTTCTTTATCCCGTTGAACTATCATATTTACCACAGCAGTTTGTACACGCCCGACCGAGCATAATGTGCCGCTATAAATTGTATATAGCCGCGACATATTCATACCGAACAGCCAGTCAACCTTATTACGGGTAAGTCCTGCAGCGTATAAGTTATCATAGTCTGAAGATGGTTTCAAATCATTAAATCCCTGCCGTATGCTCTCGGCGGTAAGCGATGAAATCCATAACCGTTCAAATGGCTTCTTGCAGCCTATGTATTCATAAATGTACCTAAAAATGCACTCGCCCTCGCGTTCTGCGTCAGTTGCACATATAATGCTGTCAACCTCTTTGCTGTTCATCAGCTCAGCGAGATTATTAAGCTCCGTTTTGGTGTCCTCGTTTGCTTTGAATTCGAAATTCGGGGTAATCGGCAAATCGGCAAGATTCCAATTCTTGTATTTCTCATCGTACTCATCAGGTTCTTTGAGGGCGACAAGATGACCGAATACATTGGATACGATATAACCATTTCCGTATAATGCACCATTAACGCTCTCGTCCGCCCCGATGACTTTCGCAATTTCACGTGCTACTGAGGGCTTCTCCGCTACTACCAGCTTCATCGTCTGTAACCTCCTTATCATCAGAATTTGTGCTATTTATATCCGCTTGTTCTTCTTGCTGCTCGCTCTCACTATTTTCGTCAGGCTGCTTTTCGGATTTCTTGATTTCTCCTGCAGCTATCGCTGCTTCAATATCTGCCGCAGTAAATCCGTTTTGTGACAACGTTTCCGCAAGCTGTTCGAGTTCAAGCTGCTTGACCTCAAGGAGCAAATCGTCGATTTCTCTTTTCAGGGATTTTATATCGGCTTTTGTACCCGAGAGCTTCTCAAGCAGCTTCTGAAGATTGGCTTCTTTTGCTTCAATCTTCTTTTTCAGCTGCTTGATTTTCTTTTCGATTTCTGCCATATCATCATCTCCTATCGTGTTTTGTTGTGTGATACTTGTATATGCCGTAGGCAATGAGCAGCACCACCAGAATTCCAACGTCTATCCAGTCAGTCCAGCTGGATTGAAAACCAACATTGTGAGAGCTGTCTGAAACGTTGTTGTCAATGAAATTGCCCTTGATTATAAAGATGGCAAATATCAGCATAAGGACTACAACTACACAAAAGCAAACTCGTTGTTTAATGGTTTTCTTTTGCCAATATTCTTTGAACTTCATCAGGGTGAACCTCCGTAGCTGTCGATTAAACCTTGTATAAAGGTTTTCGTTGACCGAAATCTAGCCATTTCATTATCGGTGAACTTGTAAATTGTCTGGACATCGGAATTATGATATTCCTCAATTGTGTACAAGGAAACAACAAGCTTATCGTGATTGTTAGGGCAGTAGGGGTGTCCACCACAGTAGTAATACGTATGCCCAAGACTATTTGTTCCGGAACAGCACCTACAGCCAGGTATTGTTTTTCTTTCGCAGTTTGCGCCTGGGCAGGTGCAGCCGTGTATAGTCTCCGTCTTTTTGAATACATACGTTTCTCCATATTTGCAGGAGTTTGTATTTATTTTGCCGATGAGTTCCTCAATATCAGATTTCTTCAGGTCAAAATCATATATTGTGTTATCGGGTACTCCGTCCGCTTTTTGCTTGTCACGGGTCATAAGAACAAATTCGACAGCGAGAAAATTTGAATAAAACTCTGTGTCAAATCTGTCATCAAAAGCGTCAATGTAACTGTCGATTATTGTGTTGTGACCATAAGCGGGGAAGTACGTCACATCGTGAGAGTTGCTTTTGTATTGTATTATCAGACGAGGTTTTGTCGTATCTGATTTGCACGCATTATCCACCTCTCGTTTCAGTGGCTTTTGAACGTTATTATCAAGCACTTTGCCTGCGTCCTTCATAAGCTTTTCGACTTCCTTGTATATATCTTCAGGTGTTGCTGTGCTTTCGGTAATTGCCCATCCACCCGCACCGGTAACAGACCCGCTTATTGATGATGTCAGCATTGTTATCAACAAATACAACACAATCAATACAACAATTATGGCGATTACAATCAGACTATAGGGAGCTGTTTCTGCTATCAGACTTACAACCTGCTTCACCACTTGAACCGTTGCTTTTATCACCTTAGCTGCTACCTTTGCCCCCGCTTTGGCTGCTTTTGCCCCCGCTTTAGCTGCCTTGGCTGCTGCCTTGGCTGCTGTCTTGGCTGCCTTTGCGGTTGCTTTTGCAATATTATTTGCGTTCTTCGCGGCATTGGCAGTAGTTTTTAGACCACGGGTGGTTTGCTTGGCTGTCTTAAGGGAACGTTTTGTGCTTTTTTTGGCACGGATAATCCGACTGTGGATTTCTCGCGCGCGGTTTACGGAGGTTTTAATCTTCCGTGCTTCACCAAGCGCTTTGTCTACACCGCGCAGCCCCATTTTTGCGCCTTCAATTCCTGTGTCACCATTTTCCTTATCGGCGCGGATAGCGCGGTCTTTAAGAGCTACAATAGGTTTTGCAGCAATACCACCTACTGCACTAGCTACTCCACTTGCCACGCTGCTTTTTGCGTTTGCTTTATCAAGTCGCGCGACGTTACTCTTGTAGGTGCGGTGTATTTGCGGCTTCTTTGCCAGCTTAAGATTGCGTGGAATTATCCGCTGTTTTCTCTCGGCGACTGTATTGCGAGTTTTACTGAGGATAGCTTTAGAAGCCATTCCGTTACTGTTAAGTACGGTGTATTTTTTGTTTCCCAGCTTTGCTCTCTTGGCAAGGTTTACCCTTGCCGAAAGGGTATTTCGCGTTTCAGCGGCGCTTTTATCAACAGAAATACTGTTCTTCTCTCTCGGTGAGTGATTCAACTTTTTTGAGAGTGATACTTTTTTACCGATTTCGTGCTGAATACTTGATTCAGATGATTGAGTAGAGTGTATCTTATTGGTGTTATCTACAATTTTCACGGTTATTCACCAAATTTCGTTGTCATAAGCTTATACAATTTCGTATCTGTTGGGAAATCGTCCTTGAAAGGAAGTGTGCCGTTAAGACCGCAGTAGATAAGCCCAGAGCCAGCAGGTGCACCCGTTACAAACCACATCAGCGTATCAGGGATTTTAAGAATACGTGCAAGCTGTTCACGGTCACTTGCCGCCTGATTAAGCATAAGAATGAATTCCGAGTTGGAGAGCATAGAACGTGCGGTGTCAGATTTCAGCAAATCTTCGACATTCTGCGTTATGCCCGTAGGAATACCGCCCCATTTTCTCGCTCTCTTGTAAAGCTCGTAAAGGAAGTTGGCACTTTCTTCATTTCTGAAAAGAAGATAGATTTCGTCAATGTAAATGCGTGTCCTTATTCCACGTTCGCGGTTCTGTACGATTCTGTCCCAGAGGTTCTCGAGAACTACCATCATTCCAAGCGGCTTAAGCTGCTTGCCCAAATCCTTGATGTCATACACAACAACACGATTATTGGTGTTGACATTGCTCTCAAACGAAAAAGCCTTCATTGAGCCGTTAACGTACAATTCAAGCGACATATATAATGTCTTTGCTTCCTCTGATTTTTGCTTTTTCAGTATCTCATAATAGTCACGCAATGTTGGCATTCTGTCGGTATGCCCGAGCAAGAATTCCTGATATACCTCGTGCAGACAGTTGTCGATGATTGTCTTTTGCTCCGGTGTTATCATTACCTTACCCATAATGGTTTGAAAAAACGAGAGGAAAAAGTCAAATTTTCCCGAAACAACATCCTCGCCCTTGTTATATTCCTCAATGGATATTTCAAGAGGATTGAGGTGAGAATTGCTGCTCTCGGAAATGTATATCAGTTCCCCGTTAAGAGCTTTTACGAGATTGGTGTACTCACGCTCAGGGTCAACTATAATAATCTCGTCATTGGAAGCCAAAAATACATTTACCATCTCGCGTTTCGCAGAGAACGACTTTCCCGAGCCAGGACAGCCAAGAATAAAGCCATTAGCGTTAATCAATGACGCACGATTGAACACGATAAGATTATTGGTTGACTGATTCAGTCCGTAATATGTACCGCCCTCCTGCGACAGCTCTTTGGAGTTAAAGGGCATAAACACCGCAGTGGATTCGGTGGTGAGTGTTCTGCGCACAGGCAGACGACAGTTTCCAAGCGGCAGACAAGAAGCCATCGCGTCCTCCTGCTGAAATGCAGCTCTGCTTGTGGTGCAGACCTTTGTGCGGAAAACAGCCTCGATTTTTTCTGTGTTGTTTTCCAGTTCCTCGAAGCTGTTGCCGGTTATCATAATTACAAGATTGACAAGGAACATTTTCTGATTCTTGCTCTGCAGGTCGTTTAGTTGCTCCTCGGCTTCGGCAAGCGACAACTTCAAATCTTCGTTGATAACATCGGTATATACACCGTGCTGTGACGCCTTTTTTTCCTTCTGAATTTTCTCGGCTTTCATTGATGTCAGCTGGCGTTTGATAATCTTAATGGCGTCGGAGGGGTCAACAGGCGCGATATTTATCGTGACAACAATCGGTAATGATGTACCGCATATATCGGTTAAGATATTGTCTGTCAATCCGCTTGGTAAATGCTTAAGGAATATCATACGCGCATATTTGTCATTGAACAAGAAATAATCGCGCTTGAATTCAAAGTAATCGGGACAGCACAGCGACTTTTCCGCACCTCTCAAAAACTCCGAACTGCTGATTGGGCGTATCTCCTGATTAACGCCGCGGAAGATATCGGCAATGATACGGATACGCTCATTCGATTTCAGAGCGACAATATCACAGCCAATTTTCTGAAAAATGGACCTGATATGCAGCTCGTGCGCGAGAAACTTCTGTTGTGCAATCTGGAGGTCAGCGGCGGTAACTGTTATCGTCAAGTATTTCTTGGTTGTAATACCATTTTGACCCTGTTGCATCTTGTCGAGAAGCATTTCGTTGTATTCATCGCGGTACTCGTCAAAGCCATCGTTCATATGATTCAGCAGAATGCGGCTCTTGAATTCTCGCTCGTTTACAACATTATTGTGCAGTGTGAGTTGAATGTCATCGGTTGTATCAAATGAATTCAGCAAATCACCATAGGCAAGGAAAATCTGTTCCTGTGTTTCTGCTTCTGCGGCAGTATAGGTCACATCAGAAAAAGAATATGTCTTGGAGAAATGGTTCTTGCTCGTCTGAATAATGTAGTTGTTGCAGACGTGGTCATACGGAATTGTATCCTGCACAGACCGTGCGATTTTACGCTTTTCGGGTTTTTCCTTAACCTTCTTCGGCGGCTTTTCTTTTGCTGTTCTCAGCTTGTCCGCACTTTTTGCAGTATTATCCATTTGAGTTTTTCTTAACTGTGCCATCCTTGCCTTCCTTTCGTTTAATGCGCTTTAGTTCTTCTGTCTGGTGAGCGATTTCATCTGCAATTATCTCTTCGCGGCAGTACCAATATACAGGATACTCCTCGTATTTCCGCTTTTGAGGCTCTGCCCACTTCTGTCGATACAGTATCTTCATAAATTGCTCGAATGGCATACCATAGAACTTGAAGAAACCGAATGCAAATATAGGAGCAGCAATAATAATTATCAGCCAGCCCATCAAGTCTGCTCCAAATATATCATCGCCGAATACATATAGCGGAACACATATTGCCAATGCAACCGCAACAGACACAAACTGTCGAATAGTAAGCCCAAAGAAGAATTTCTCTTTGTAGTCGCGGATTTCTTTGGGTATTCTTATCTCAATCATATTCCCTCCTTACATTGCATTACATATTCTCTTTGCCCAAGCTCCGCTTTGGAACATACCGATTGAAAAAGCAAGAATTTTAAGGAGCCCATCGAATATAGTAATTTTGGGGATTTCGTTTATTATTAGTGTGTATGCAACAATCATCACAACCATAACCAATGCTTGTATCGACACTGCAACATAGGATTTCAAAAATCCTTTGCCAATTTCGTGCAATCCATCAGTTGAAAAAGTTGATAATGGCAGTGGGGCTATTATTGTGTAAATTACCAACTCAAAAATTCTGCCAATTGCAATCACATAACTCATTGACAACAAAAAGGTCATAATAAAGGACATAACACTGGATTTCAATCTGATTAAAATAGGGCTAAAGTCTAGGAATTTTATAGTAGTAGGGGGATTCCTTACTTTATTGGCTTCGTTTTCTGAGAGCCATAGTGCCTCATAGTTTCCATCAGCAATAAATTTAAAGCTTCCGCTTGATTTATTAATCGAATCCACTACAGATTTGACGATAGATGACAATCCACTGTATATTGCTTCGCATAATTCGGGCGATTTATCTATCAAAATTTTTGCAAACACCAATTTGATACATAACATCATTACATTTTCCCACTTTACCCATTGTAAATTCAGTGTCTTGCTGAAAAAGTCAATCAGGAAAAAAAGAACACAAAGGGTCAGCGAAGCAGCCTTAATTGCACTAATGATAGGCTCTGCAGTACTGCTTTCAAGTACATTTTTTAAATAATTAGGATTGCTTAATACCTCCGGTATTTTCCCAAACAAAGCATTAATACCGTCAATCATAGTATTAAGTTCAAACTTTATTACTTCGTACTCCGCCGGTGTCGTTGTGCCTGGTGTCATACTCAACGCCATCGTCATTACTTTTGGAATCGCCGTTATCATTATTGTTTCCTCCTTAACATAATCCACACAATAACAGGCGATATCTGGTGGATACCGCCTGCCCTTGATTTTGGAAAAAACTTGTGCGATTAAGTAGTAATGCCAAACAAATTCAGAGAAAGGGTGACAGCAAAAACGATAAAGCCCGAAGCCATTGTCAACAGTCCACGAGTTTTGCCCTCTGAATCCTCTTGCCTTACCGCAAGACCAAACATAACTGCGCCAATGAAACCAACTACCAGTCCAATTCGTCCAATCCACTTCGCAAAGAATATAATCAAATTATTAAACATTTCTTCGCCCTGGTCTGTACCTCCGGAAGTAGTGCTTGGCGCGGAGGCAGCAAATGCGGAAATCGCTGTTGCAGTCTGCATTACAATTGCCGTTGTTATTGCAATGTACAGCTTCTTGCATTTGTTTTTAATCCGCAAAAAAGCGGATGGCAAAAAGCCGTCCGCTACTCTCTTGTGTTCCGATGTCATCGGAACTGTTTTTTCGTTTACCATTGGGTAAACCTCCTTTAAAATTTATTTTACAACCGCAGAGCGGTAGTAATCAGAATAAATCCATTGCCTTAATAGATGATTCGCTGAAAACTTCGGGTTCTGACATATCAAAAGGCATTATGCTGTCTGGGTCGAGTGCTTCGTCTATATCCTCCAAATCATCGTCCATAGTGAAAAGTTTCTGACTTGCAGTCTTTTCTTCTATTTCCTCTTTGTCCACGATAAAGCCATCAGGCTGTTCTTCCATTTCAGCAGCCATTTCAGCCTCAAGGTCAAACTCTTCCTCATCAATATCATCTTCGGGAATACTCCAATCGGATTGCATAGGCTCTTCCTCCTTCCATTCGCTTTCTTCATTTTCGACGGTTACCGTATCAAAGTGCAGCTCTTTTTGTTCCAGCATTGTTTCGGTGTGCAAATCGTCAATTAGATAGGCATACTTTTTGTTGCTGTCCTCCAAGTACACATAATTGGGGTGTTTTTCGATGTCAAATTTATGACAGAAAAACGGGTAAAATGCACGTACTATCAGAACACATTCGTTTGGCTTCATTACCTTAAGCTCGTCAGTTGTCATTAGTTCGCGTCCCATTATACTGTTGTTCTCAGAGGTCGATGGATTCCTGTGACTTCGAGTTCTATTCTGTGATACCACATCAATCGTTTCCTTGCCAAGAGATTTGGATATCGCTTCGAGGGTACTTGCTTCTTGTCCGCCCAAAAAAAGTAGGCTGTCGCAGTTACCTGTGACAACCTCCCACGATTTATCATACATTTTCTTTAATTGAGCCAAGTTCTGAATAATTATATTTGCGGAAATCTCCATCGAACGCATTGTTGCCAATAGCTTGTCGAAATCGGGGATAGTGCCAATATTTGCAAACTCATCAAGCAGACACCGAACGTGGACGGGCAATCGCCCACCATACTTGAAATTAGCCGTATCATAAAGGCTGTCAAATAGCTGTGAGTACATCATTGCTGCAAGGAAATTAAATGTTGCGTCAGAGGAAGGAATGATAACGAACAATGCCGTTTTTCTGTCGCCCAGGGTTTGCAGATTGATATTGTCAGTATGAGTGAGGTCTGCCACTTCGGGCAGGCTGAATGCCGAAAACCTTACTGCTGCCGATATCAGGATTGACTTTGCTGTTTCTGCAGGTGCTTTCTTAAAGTCCCTGTAAAATGTTACAGCCATACTCTGAGGATTCTTCTCCAAAAGTTCGTCCA
>JBJESA010000227.1:0-8675 GCA_051882535.1 Oscillospiraceae bacterium | reverse complement strand
CTCAAAGCGCACCCGCGAGGCGACCCTGTCGCCTTCTGCAAAGAGATCGAGGAGATCGACCGTCAGATCGGAGAGCTGCGAGGCGACAGGTCAAAAAGCAAGAGGAAGCCATCAAATACCGATAAAAAAACAAACAGAATGCCGTTACGCTTGGCATACAAAGTGCCTTCAACTCCGAACAGAGAGCCTTTAACCGCGTTTGCAATCAGCCAATAGACATAGCTTACGATATAAAACCACAGCATCGGTGCAGTGAATGTTTCGCACCATTTAAGCCCGCAGTCCATAACGAAGGTGTTCGCAACGGATAAAATCGAAAACAGTATAGCGGCTCTTGCGGTTGTTTGCCGGCGTGTTATTTTCTGCCGCTCGTCAAGGATTTCCTTTTGAGAAAGCGGCTCGTTGTTGACCATTTTGGCACAAAAGTCGTCAAAGGATTTTAAGCTCATTTTGATTCCTCCCAAAATCATTTGTCAAGTCATTTCGCAATACTCCGGTTCAGGTTTGCTCCCCATTCTCCTTTATGTATTTCTTGATGATTACAATGGAGAGTATTCCGGTTATAATCAGCAGAAGATAAACACAAAGCCATAGGAAGTTGTCGGTAACTACCCCGTTTTTGATTATTTCGAAGTGAACTTGTGCAATCTCTAAAATAAAGCGAAATCCGTTCAGAGAACCTAGCGATATGCATAATGCGGCGGGAACATACCGTGCAAACATACCATTTACGCCGATATAGCAGCCCTTTATTCCCGCTTTGATTATATAGAAAATAACAGATATGTGTGCAAACAGAAGAAACGGCACAAGGTTACTTTCAGACCACTTATAGAAAAGGTCGCTGATGATACAATGCACGAACATCATCAGTATGAAGCAGACCATTGCCTGTATCACCAGATGAACCTGTATCTGCTTTTGGCGTTCATCGAATATTTCCTTTTCGCTGCCGGGTTCGGCAAGTATTATTTTTTCGCAGAATTTGTCAAAGGATTTAAGACTCATTTTGATTCCTCCCAGAAAAGTTCGTCAAGCGTTTTGCCAAGTGCTCTGCAAATCGCAATACACAGATTGATTGTAGGGTTGTAGTCGCCGTTTTCCACGGCGGAAATCGTCTGGCGTGTAACTCCCGTCTTTTTTGCAAGGTCGTCCTGCGACAGGTCGAGAGCGGCACGAGCGGCTTTCATCTTCAGGTTTTTTGCCATATCATCACCTCTTGTGATTGTATTGTAACATATTCTTGAATAAATGTCAAGTATATTTTACAAAATTTCAAAAATATTTTGAATTTTTTACGACGGCGAAACAGCACCTACACCATAGATGTAAGTTAGTATCACATAATTGAATGATGGTGTCAGGGAGTTATATATAATCTTAAGGCAGTAACCGCAAGTGTCGGGTGCTGCCTTTTTCTTTTTATCGTCATTGTTCAGTTATCGTCTGCCAGATTCAATATCTTCTTGCCCTGTTTCTTGGCATACTGTATCGTCTGATATGCTCCGCCGTTTTTATGCTGAATGTAACAGACCACAAGGTCTGATTGGTCAACCATACTCTTGTTGCGGACTTGGATAGCTGATTTGTAATGAACTTTTGAAGATTCGGCACACACCTCGATTTCGTCGAAGTAGTCAAGGAAATACTGTTCATTGTTGGAGTACTCGGCTTTATGATAAGGCAGAACAAGAGTAAAATGGGTATTTCCATAGCCGTGCTTTCGTATAGCACGCTTTATCGCTGCTGCTGCAAGTATATCGAAATTGCCGTCACGCCCTATCAGAAATTCTATGTATTCTTTTTGTGTAATAAGTTCGTGAAGAAGTATATCAAGGCGGGATTCTACCCCTGATTCCCATTCTACTTCCCTATGCCCGAAAAAACTGACGGTATAGATATTCATAATTTCAACTCACCCCATAAGACATAATATCGATTAAAAAACGGTATCCATACTAATTATACCTATTTATAGTTGTTATGTCAATAGAAATTGAAACAATGAATAGGCGAAATTTAAATTTCATATATTATAATTATATGTAGGCGGTGATATGAATGATTGATTCGGATTTTATCTCGGACAGAATTGCAAAACTGAGGACAGAGAAGAATATTTCTGCAAGGGACATGAGCCTGAGCCTTGGGCAAAGTCAAAGCTATATCAACAACATTGAAAACAAGAAAGCCTTGCCTTCAATGCAGATGTTCCTTTACATCTGCGAGTTTCTCGGTGTTGAGCCTAAAGAATTTTTCGATGAAGATGTTACAAGCCCGGGCAAATTGAATGAGGCTGTGGCGACTATCAAGTCGCTCTCCCCGAAACAGCTTGAATTATTAATAGCGTTCGCAAAAGAGATGAAATAAGGCGTTTTTTTGACAAGCTTAAGCCCCCGCCATACGGCGGGGGCTTCGATTGTTAAATTCAGAATTCCTCTTTAACAAGGTACTTTGGTCTGTCCTTTACCTCGGTGTAAATTTTCGCGAGGTACATTCCGAACACGCCCATACAGCACAGCACCACTCCGCTGCAGAACGATAATCCGCACAGTATCGCCCACAATGTCGCATCATAAGCGTTTACTGCGAGGACGATGGATACCACCAGCAGTGCCACTGCTGCCACCAAGAACACTATTCCCAGAATCAGCGGAATCACCAGCGGCATTGTCGAGAACGCCATAATTCCCTCCAACGAGTAGAGGAACAGCTTCCAGAACGACCACTTCGTTTCTCCTGCGGCACGCTGAATATTCTCGTACTCCAGCCAGTGGGTTTTGTATCCCACCCAGCCGAAAATGCCCTTTGAAAAACGGTTGACTTCCTTCATCGAGAGAATAGCGTTTACCACGGGTCTTGTCATCATACGGAAATCACGTGCTCCGTCCACGATTTCCGTGGTGGAGATTTTCCGCATAATGCCGTAAAATCTGCGTGCAAACCACGAACGGATAGGCGGCTCGCCCTTGCGGTCAACGCGGCGGCTGCCCACCGAATCATACCCCGCTTGAATGTTCATATACATTTCGGGGAGCAGTGCGGGCGGGTCCTGCAAGTCCGCGTCCATCAGGGTGACTATATCGCCGCGGGCTTTCTCCAAGCCGGCGTAAATCGCCGCCTCTTTGCCGAAATTACGCGAGAAAGACACAAGATGAATTCGCTCGTCCGTTTCGCGGAGTTTTTTTACAACCTCGGCGGTCTTGTCGCGGGAACCGTCGTCCACGAAAATGAACTCCAACTCCACGTTTTTGGCGTCGAAAAACTCACGCGTTTTTTCCACTTCCGCATAAAACAGCGGAATGCTCTCCTCCTCATTGAAGCTGGGGACGATAATGCTCAGAAGTTGTTTAGAATTATCCAAAATATACGCTCCTATGAATGAATTTCGGTTATTCCTCGGTCTTGTCCTTAGGCTTATCGTTCTCGGCAACGAGGATTTTCATATCGAACGGGGAGAATGTTCTCGTGTAGGAGGACGCGGGGTTGAGCACAACCGGATTGTCCTTTACGTTCTTGAAAAAGTCGATGATGTTGATTTTCATCACATCAAGCGATTGGTTGGTGGCGGAGAGCAGCGTTTTAAGACGCTCGGGAGAGGTGAAGAAGGGGACAATGTTGTGTCCGTTTTTCTGGAGCATCAGAATATTCATCAGCTTCTGACCGGAAGCGTCGGTTAGCTCCTCGCTGAACTGTCCTGCCATAAACACCTCTGCACTCATAAGCTCGGGGAGGAGCTTGTGCCACTTTACAAGGGTGTCATCGTTGTTTGCTTCGAGAATTTTTGCTTCCAAATCCTTGTTGAAGTCCTTATATTCTTCTTCCCAGTTTTGTATTTCAGCCATAATAATTCCTTTCAGTAGTGGGAATAACAGCCGCTTAGCCGACGGGAAATCCGCCGACTGAGCGGGTATCGGTCTTTTGGTGATTAGCGTACCTTGTCGGCGTTCTCCTTGACAATTTTCGCGATAACTTCGTCAACGGGAGATGCACCCATGTCGCCGTCTTTTCTCGAACGGAGCGAAACGGTGTTTTCTTCTACCTCGTTGTCGCCGATGATGAAGAAGTACGGAATCTTTTCCAGCTGTGCCTGACGAATCTTGTAGCCAATCTTCTCGTTGCGGTTGTCCACCGAGGTGCGGATACCGAGGTTCTCCAGACGAGCGGATATGTTCTCTGCGTACTCCTTTGCACGGTCGGTAATGGGGAGAATACGTACCTGCTCGGGCGACAGCCACAGCGGCAATGCACCCGCGTACTTCTCCAGCAGGTAAGCAAGCGTTCTCTCGTAGCAGCCGAGCGAGGTGCGGTGAATGATATACGGACGCTTCTTTGTGCCGTCAACGTCAACGTACTCCATACCGAACTTCTCTGCAAGCAGCATATCAATCTGGATAGTAACGAGAGTATCCTCCTTGCCGAATACGTTCTTGTACTGAATATCGAGCTTGGGACCGTAGAACGCCGCCTCGTCGATACCGATGGTGTACTGAACGCCGAGGTCGTCGAGGATTGTTTTCATAGTAGCCTGTGCGGTTTCCCACTGCTCCGCAGTACCCTCGTACTTGTTCTTGGGATTTGCGGGATCCCACTGCGAGAAGCGGAAGGTGCAGTCCTCCAGCAGTCCCACGGTATCGAGCATATACTTTGCAAGCTCCAGACACTCCTTGAATTCCTCCTCAAGCTGTTCGGGGCGGAGAATGTAGTGTCCCTCGGAGATGGTGAACTGACGAACGCGGATAAGTCCGTGCATTTCGCCGCTGTCCTCGTTGCGGAAAAGTGTGGAGGTTTCGGTCAATCTCATCGGCAAATCGCGGTAAGAACGCTGTCTGTTGAGGAACACCTGATACTGGAACGGGCAGGTCATCGGACGCAGTGCGAAGCACTCCTTGGTTTCATCATCGGGGTCGCCCAGTACGAACATTCCGTCAAGGTAGTGATCCCAGTGACCGGAGATTTTGTACAGTTCACGCTTTGCGACATAGGGGGTCTTGGTGAGCAGACAGCCGTGCTTGTACTCGGTGTCCTCCACCCAACGCTGCATAAGCTGAATAACCTTTGCACCCTTGGGCAGAAGAATCGGCAAGCCCTGTCCGATATAGTCAACGGTGGTGAAGTATTCAAGCTCTCTGCCTATCTTGTTGTGGTCGCGTTTTTTTGCTTCTTCAAGGGCGGTGAGATGTGCGTTCAGCTCGTCCTTTGATGGAAATGCCGTGCCGTAGATACGGGTGAGCATTTTGTTCTTCTCGCTGCCGCGCCAGTAAGCACCGGTAACTGACGTGAGCTTGTACGCCTTAACGGACGAGGTGGACATCAGGTGCGGGCCTGCACACAAGTCGGTGAAATCGCCCTGCTTGTAGAACGAGATAGGCTCGCCCTTGTCGGCGTGTTCGCGGCACAGCTCCACCTTGTACGGCTCGCCCTGTTCTTCAAGGAACTTTATCGCTTCGTCGGGCTGCATGGTGAAAGCTTCGAGCTTGATGCTCTCCTTGACGATTTTCTTCATCTCAGCCTCGATTGCGGTGAGAGTTTCCGCAGTGAAAGGCTCGTCCGTGTCGAAATCGTAGTAGAAACCGTTGTCGATAGCGGGGCCGATTGCCAGCTTAACATTCGGGAACAGACGCTTTACAGCCTGTGCGAGAATGTGGGACGCGGTGTGGTTGAATGCACGTCTGCCCTGCTCGTCCTCGAAAGTGAGGATATTGAGGGTGCAGTCGTGGTCGATGGTAGTTCGCATATCAAAGACGGTGCCGTCAATCTCAGCAGCACAAGCGGTCTTTGCAAGACCGAGCTCGCGTGCAATATCAAAAGCGGAAATACCCGCTTCAAACTCTTTTACTTCGCCGTTTTTCAGTGTTACTTTCATAATACACACTCCTTGAGAAAAAATCTTTCAGACTGATGACGCATACGGTGCTGTCATCAGTCTGAAAACAGTTTACCGTTATCATTTTACAACATTTTCCCCAAAATGTCAACCGGTAATTCTATTTATTTGTAAAAAGTACGAAAAAACACTTGACATTTGGGGAAAAATCGGTTAAAATAAAAGTGGGTATAGTTGTACGAGAAGAATTTCTCTGCGTTGAGGCATTGCCTCTATCGGGAACGCGGTGATTTTCGTTGCGTGTGATTGTAATCCGTTGGCTGATTTCAAGGAGTTGTGTACTCGGGGCGACAACAGCTTTTTAGTGCCGAAAACTTTATGTTTTCAGTTGTCACAATCCTCACTGCATAGTCCCGCAGCGTGGGATAAAGGCACGGGGCGAGCGATGTCGAAAGGACACGGCGAAATGAAAGACGCATTACTCTCCGCGGGGTGCGGAATGACGCTGAAATTGGTTCCAAGCACAACACGATACGGTATGCCGAGCGGTGAGTCGTTCAAGGTACACCGGTTCGATTGGGTGAACTAGCTGATTTTTAACAGCGTGCTTTATTTGATTTGCACCTTGATTTAAGAGGGGTTGTATCACGAGAGCTTTTGCAATCGCGATACAACCCTTTTTCTTTTGTGCGGGAGAGCCTGTGGCGGGTTTTGGAAATGCAAAAGTGGGTATGCAACACCCCATAATTGGGTTGGGCGGACGCCCTCAATGGGGTGCGGAGTAGTTAGCCCCCGCTAGTGTCTGGGGCTTGCTCTTGGCAGAGAGTGCATAGGGGCACGCAGTCCCCCCCAAAAAAAGGGGTCTGGGGGCTTGCCCCCAGAACGGGGAGTGCAGAGGGGTGCGTTAGCACCCCTCTGCATATGTATACTAATAGCCCCTCCCCCTTTGGGGGAGGGCTAAATCTCGTGCGTCGCTTCGCTCCGCCCGAGCTTTGGTTGGGGGTGGGGGGAAATCTCGTATCGCAGATAAAAAAGCGGGGGGCTTGGGGGCGGAACCCCCATTTTTTATTTTCCCATTCCCCCTTGACGGGGTAATAAAATTATGGTATAATACCTTTATAGATGCCTATTTTGACTTTTGGGGGGTAAAAAATGTCTGACTTATCTTTAAATCCGTTTGACGATGCGGAAGAAATCGCCAAGAAGTCCATGGTTCTGTTCTTCCTGATAGACTGCTCGGGCAGTATGGCGGGAAGTAAGATTGGCACGGTAAACTCCGTTATGGAGGAGCTGATTCCTGAGATTCAGGGGATTGGCGGCGCTGACGCGGATATCAAGATAGCCGTGCTGAAGTTCTCGGGCGGCAGCGAGTGGATGTACAGCGAGCCTATTTCCGTAGATGAGTTCGAGTGGATTCCGATTGACGCGGAGAATGTCACCGACCTTGGCAGTGCGTTTACCGAGCTTTCCGCAAAGCTGTCGCGTAATTCGTTTATGAACAGCCCGTCGCTGTCGTTTGCTCCGGTTATGATTCTGATGTCGGACGGTTATCCCACCGACAACTTCGAGAAAGGTCTTGAAGAACTTCGCCGCAACCGCTGGTATGCCGCAGGTATCAAGGCGGCTGTCGCTATCGGCGAGGACGCGGATTTCGATATTCTCGCACGCTTTACGGGGAACCCCGACAGCGTGGTTACCGCACATAACGGCGAGGCTCTTGCAAAGCTGGTTAAGTTCGTGGCGGTTACTTCCTCCCAGATTGGAAGCCGCAGTGTTCGCCTTGCAGAAACCGAGGAGGACTTCCGCACCAAGCAGGAGTCTGCGGCAGAGCAGATTCGCGAGTTCGCGGAGAGTGCCGAAATCACCGCTGATATCGAAGAGGGCTGGTAATGTTTACAGGCTATTCCCTGTCCGTGCGGGGAGCTTCTCACGAAGAGGACAACACCCCGTGTCAGGACAGTGCCCGCTATTTTATAGGGGAGGACTTTGCCGTAGCGGCTGTGTCTGACGGTCACGGCAGCGAGAAGCACTTCCGTTCCGCTTCGGGCAGCGAGATGGCGACAAGGGTTGCTATCCGTTCGATTTGCGACTTCCACGAGCGGAATAACGGGCTTGACGTTATCTTCACGAATAATTCCAAGGAAACCGCCCGCCGTATCGCCGCGAATATAATATGCGGCTGGAACAGCGAAATCGCCGCACACCTGTCGCTTCTCCCGCTTAACAAGGACGAGCAGGCGATTTGCGATAAGTTCGGGGGAATTGCGGGTGAGATAATCTACGGTGCTACGCTGATTGTGGGCGTGGTGACGAAAAACGTCTGCTTCGGCTTGCAGATAGGCGACGGCAGTTTCTGTGCACACACAAGCGACGGCAGAATGATATTTCCCATGCCCGAGGACGCAAAGCTAATCGGCAATCTCACGACCTCTCTGTGCGACAGCGACGCTATCGGCAACTTCCGCCACTTCTGCTATGAGGGCGATTTGTCGGGGATAATGCTGTCGAGCGATGGGCTTATTAATTCGTTTAAGAACGAGGACGATTTTCTCAGATTCGGGCGGAGAGTGCTGGATTCGGTGGACGACGGCACGGCTTCCAAACTCGGCGAACATCTGAAAATCCGCTCTCGGACAGGCAGCCGCGATGATATTTCCGTGGCGGCAATTACGATTCACTGATTATTCACAATGAAAGGGAAAACAATGGCTGATACAGTAAAAATAGACCGCGTATTATACAATAAAACGCTCAAGGACTTGCTTGATGTCCGTATGGATATAGGTGCCGGCGGCAACAAGGAGAAAGAAAAGCTCCAGAACACGCTCGAGAAGATAGTGGCAGAGAT
>JBJESA010000226.1:0-8690 GCA_051882535.1 Oscillospiraceae bacterium | reverse complement strand
CAACTGCAAAGATTTCTTTTTCAGAGCATTTTCTGTTTTCGATTGTGTGGACAATTTACCACAGAAAGTTTGCCGTTGAGCAAATTCAAGACCTTTTGCAAGCGCCTGTGATGCGGCATCATCACTGCTTTGCATACGGCGATAAGCTTCATTTCTTAATGTATGGAACCCGTTTGTTACGAGCAAGCTATTTGGCTTATGGGGCTTAGGTTTCTTCAAACGATTCGTATCAAGAACTTTACGTTTAGCATATACCACTTTACCGGTTGCATCGTTGACGTATGCCTCCCTTATAGTTCTGGATTTATAAACCTTTTTAGCTTGACGCCACTCTTTTTCCTCAAGTTTACAGATTTTGCGCGAAGCATCCTTGTCAACGTTCTTCTGCAAATAGTTGTCAGATACAGGATGAACCTTTTTCCACATACTCCGCTTCTCGGAGCTTGTAAACTTCAACCCTCCGCGGTCTTCTCTGATTCTTTGGGAAAAAGCTTTTTCATTTGCAACATCAGTTTTTAACTGTTTCTTCTCAAGAGTTGCTTTTAACTTGTCTTCGTTTCGCTCAGAACGCCACGTTGTTTTTTCAGCATTGTATTTGTTCACATCCTTACGCCACTGGTTATAGGTCTGAACAAACCCTATTGTCCCTTCCACAGCTCTGGCTACAGCATCAATACTTGCGTTGTCTGTTCCGGCATTGTATATAGCATTGGTAGCTGACATCTGTACTGCTGATATTGTTGGATTGACAGCAACAGTTTTTATAATGTCACTGGCTGCTGTAAGGCTATCTGCTGCTTTGTTACTGTGCGTTTCTTCGCTCATTCATATCACCTCAATTTTGCTCTTCGGGTTTTGTGGTCATCAAGCGATACAGTTTAGTATCCTTTGGAAATCGGTCTACGAATGGCAATATTACATCGCCGAAAAAGATAAGCCCCTCTCCCTGTGCAGAATTAGTAACGTGACTGAGCTGATATTCCGATATACCGAGTTTTTGGGCTAGTATTTCTCTGTCACCCGGTGCTTGATTCAGCATACAGATGAAGTCGCTATTGTCAAGTATGTTCTCAATCTCCTTTGAGGTCAAGAGGTCTTTGACATTCTGGGTCATTCCCGTGGGGATGCCACCCCACTTACGGAAGCGCTTCCATATCTCTACCGAATAGGCTGCTGTCTGTTCTTCCTTGAGCAACAAGTGAAACTCATCAATGTAGTATCTTGTTGACTTTTGCCCGCGGTTAGCCGATACTCTATTCCAAACTTGGTCTTGAACAATAAGCATTGCAAGTTTACGCAGATTTTTACCTACCTCTTTTATGTCGAAGCATACAAGGCGGTTAGAAATATCTACGTTCGTTCGATGGTTAAAGAGGTTCAATGAGCCTGTAACATACAGTTCCAACGCCGATGCAATGTGATGAGCATTAACATCATCAGAATAATCCCGCAACAAGTTATACAAATCCTCTAATATCGGCATATTCTCCGGTACTGGATTATCAAAATATTTCTGATAAACCTTACGAGTGCAGCGGTCAATAATTGAACGTTCTTCAGGAGATAGTCCATACTTACCACCAACCACTAATTCACATAAAGACAAAATGAAATCTGACTTAAGCGTTACGGGATCGTCACCGTCTGAATAATCGTCTGTTATATCCATAGGATTGATGTGATGTGGTGAGGTGGGGGAAACCTTAATCACTTGTCCGTGGAATGCATTGACAAGAGGATAGTACTCTCCTTCGGGGTCGCAGATAATAATATCATCTGTTGTTGATAAAAAAGCATTACTCCATTCTCGCTTTGAAGAGAATGATTTGCCGCTTCCCGGTGTTCCAAGTACCAATCCATTAGGATTCTTGAGTTGCTTTCTGTCAGCCATAATGATATTATGCGATAGAGCGTTAAGACCATAATAGAGTGCATCACCACGTTGAAATAATTCGGTTGTTGTAAAGGGTATGAACACACTTACTGCCGATGTAGTGAAATTTCTGGAGCGGTCAATCTTATTTATTCCTAACGGAACAGATGACATTAATGCATCCTCTTGTTGCCAATCAAGTTGAGCGAGTTTGCAGTTGTTCTGCTGGGTAATGCTTTTAATTTGCCTGATGAGCAAATCAAGTTTCTTTTGTGTTTCAGCGAAACAGGTAATCGATATTGTTGTAACAAAAAAGCGCTCATTTCTTGACTGCAAATCAGAAAGTAAAAGTTTAAGTTCCTCGGAATATGTAACCAAGTCTGGAGGGAGTATATCTATGTCATACCCTGCACGGGCAGCTTTCTTCTGTTCGTCAACCTTCATTGCATCTACTGCCGTCATCTTCCGCTTGACATATTTGATTGCCTCCGTCTGGTCTAATGCTCGAAGGTGCAAGTTGAAGAAGAGGTTGTTCTCCAGTTTTAAATATTGAGTAAGCATTCTGTCGGACACTTCGGTTGATATGATGTCAACATAAAGAGTACTTCCGAACACGTTACCCATCTGGAAGATGTTCTTTTTGCCGAAATTAAATGACGAGGGAGCAATTGCGTCCTTAGTTGAGATGCCTGTTTCTACACGTGCTTTCCAATCCCACACAAACGCATCCTCAGGGTTAGGGTTGAATGAACGATGCAGAATATGCAGCCGTTCAGTACCATCTAAGCCGTATGCAGGAACACCCATAGAACGAAAATTATTAATAATTTCTGTCTCAAGTTGTTCTAAACGGCTCTTGGCGGTTTTACGGTCTTTCTCGTGTATTCCAAATGTTAAGTATTTCAATCGCAACAATCCGTTGTTACCTTTTTCAAGCTGATTTTGAAGCATTTCTGCGAATTCGCGCCGAAGATCGTTAAAATCGTCGTCTTGTTGAGGTAATGATACGGTTCTTGTGCCTAAGTCTTCTGCAATATTCATAAATGAAAACTGCACGGTAACAGTTTCGTCAAAATAATTGTGGATTCCACAATATTTCTGAAAGATTAGATTCTTATCTTCATCGCGAGCGAGTTGGTAATTAATGTCAAAGAATTGTATCGTTTTGGTGTAGTAATCACTCTCAACGTGACAGACCCCGTCTTTGTACATCTCAATGTATGGAATGGTTTTCTGGGCTGTGTCAATTGAATTGTGCTTATGGTCTATTTTACGAAGTTTCGCTTTGACCTCTTTTTTCTCCTGCGGAGAAAGCTCGGCAGCAGAAGACTTAGATGTCTTTCTTTTTTCCGATTTGGATTTTATCTGCTGCTTCGAAAGCTTTGATAAGTCTGTCTTTGAAGCTCCTTTTGTACCCAACACGTTTTGCCTCCTTTTCAAAATAAATTTGTTCCTCTATGTCAACATAGAGGTTCTCCGACTTGTAAAGTCGTAACTTGGGACGAAGATTAGCCTTAATGTAGTTCCTTAAGTGCTTTTCAAACGGCAACCCATTTTTTTCGTATATGCCCATAAATCCAAAAGGCATTACCATCAACATAAGTCCCGTAATACCTGTTGTTAAACTGATACCTTTAAGGACAAAAAACATTATTGCGCCAAATACTGCACCTATACCAAAGAATACCACTTGACGTTTTGTTAATCCAAACAGGAATTTTTCCTTAACCTTACTTAGGTCACGAGGAATTTGAACGTATGCCATATTCTAGACATTCCTTTCCGTAAATTCGCCACTGGCGAATATTACTTTACCACTTAATGTGCACCAACTATAGATTTTGCAACACTGCCCGACTTAAACATCGAAAAAATGAGAACAACTCCTAGAGCAATAATGTACATCATCTGACCATTTAAGGCGATTATTCCACCACCACTACTAGCTATTTCTTCAAACTTAGCAGGTACACCCTTAATAAGAAGTGCGTATATCCCCACACACATTATTATGAAAAAACCTTGAAGTGCAAATGCAAGAACAGTCTTAAGATAATTTTTGCCAGTTTCTCCAAATTCCTTGTGAGTTACAGTTGCCATCGGTATAGGTGCAACGCTGATGTATATGTAGATTTCTATCATCCTACCGAACAAAATGACATAAGTACATACTACAATAACAAGAGCCACCAAGTTCATAAACCCAGCAGGAATTATTAGTGAAATTAGCTCGCCCAGCGACATTTTCCCAGTCAATTCCTGCATTTTTGCACAGCAGTCCATCATTTTTCCGCTCGTTGAAGATATTGTCCCTGCTGTTTTGTCTACAATCCAAGCACCAACATCAAATACAGCGTTTACGATGGTGAACGTATTGGATAGAAACCAAATTGAAAGTGTTGTCTTCATAATAAAACGTAGAAATATTGATGTTTCAAACTCGTGAAAGTTATTTTTTTCCATCAGGGCAGAAATAAATTCGTGCATAATCAATAGTGTCATAATAATGCCACCTATTGGTACCATTACATCATTAATGATATTTTGAATTAATTTGAAAATCTCAGAATTGTATTCAGCAGGCGTTTTGCTTGCCTCATCTTTGACAATACCAACAACAAAGTCAATCAAACTGAATGAGCCTTCAAAAATAAAGTCAACAAGGGTTTTCAGCATATCGTGGATGATATCGTATAGTCCATCGAAAGGCCACGCCCATTTTTCTTTATCCACTATAATAACCTCCTTTCAAGATTATTCGGCAGGGCAGAAGCCCCGCCGTCACTTGAAATTTGAATCAGGCGCCAGTGCCACCAGTCTGCGACTTAAACAAAGTATTAAGCTGCGGAACCAGAAGTATTCCGATGAGTGCAACGCCAACACCAGCCATTAACTGTTTCATCCCCTGTGACTTAGCTCCGGGATTATCATTACCATAACCCTCGAGCAGATTGATAACACCCCACACAGCCAAGCCAGCTCCAATCAGAATGATAACAACCTTGAGGACATCAATCGCACTTGTAAAAAAAGCAAGTTCACCACCGCCTTCGGCAAATGCACTTGTCATCATAAGTGCTGACGAAATCAATGCAGCAGTAACTGTTGATACGATTTTCTTTGCACCCTTGGTTGTAGAGTTCTGGCTGGCTATGCTCTCCTGTGCTTCCGAGATGGCGAGCGTAAGCTTTGCCTCCGAATTATTCTTAAATGTTCTGATTTTATCCAAAATCTTCATAGACTTCCTCCTGTATGTCTGTTGAATCTGTCGCATCATAATCTTCTATGATACGCACACTGTCTGTTGTTTTTACCTTGATGCTTCTTCGCATATATTTTGTAATATCGAATTCATTGTCCTTGTTATCATCGGACAGAGCATCGTAGTATCTGTGTTTTGTGATGTCGAACTTATTGGAAAAGAATGGGCGAGTGCCACGAACTTGTAGTATGCATTTTCCACCATCCATAACGCTGATTTCATCCTGCGACATAAGTTCCTTACCTGTCTTCTGGTAGTTAAGATTGTAGGATTGTTGTTGCCCTCGACTCTCACCAGTATTGAGCAGGTCAATTGTTTCTTTTCCAAGCACTTCAGACATTTCTTTCAGAGTGCTTTTTTCTTTTCCTCCCAGAAAAAGAGTTGTATCGCAGTTTCCGACTATTGTATCAGCACTATCCTTGTACATTGTTTTTAATTGGCTTTGCGCCTGCAAGATAATGGATGCAGATATACGCCTGCTACGGATTGTTGCAATTAGCTTGTCAAAATTCGGAATTTGTCCGATATTTGCAAACTCATCGAGAATGCAACGAACGTGTACCGGCAACCTTCCACCATACTCATCATCCGCCTTGTCACATAGTAAATTAAACAGTTGAGAGTACATTATGGCAGCCACAAAGTTAAATGTGGTATCGGTATCCGAAATTATAACAAATAATGCCGTCTTCCTCTCGCCAAGCGTTTCCAACTCAAGCTCGTCATAAGCCATTAGGTCACGCAGCTCAGCAATATCAAACGGTGCAAGTCTTGCACCACAAGAAATAAGGATAGACTTGGCTGTCTTGCCTGCTGCAAGTTTGTATTTTTTATACTGTCTTACAGCAAAGTGAGTAGGATTTTTGTTTTCCAATCGTTCAAACAGTAGGTCGATGGGGTTTTTGAAGTTTTCATCATCCTCTCTTGCTTCACTCGCATCAATCATCTCTATCAAGGTGTTAAAGTTCTGCTCCTCTTCAGGAGCTTCATAGTAAATATAGCCGATATATGCCGTGTATAGCAATCGTTCAGCCTTAACCCAGAAATCCTCGCCTGACTTCTCTCCCTCACCTTTAGTGTTGGAGATTATCGTGTTGACGAGTTTGAGAATGTCCTTCTCGGAACGTATGTAGGCGAAAGGATTATAATGCATTGACTTCTTAAAGTTGATGAGGTTAAGAGATTTAATCTTGTAGTGTCCAACCACATCAAGCAGTTTGCCACACTCTACAAGTACAGTTCCTTTGGGGTCTGTAACAACGTAAGAACTGTGCATTTGCATAAGATTCGGCTTAACGAAAAATCTGGTCTTACCACTACCTGAACCGCCTATAACGAGGATGTTCTTGTTCCTCGCATACTTAGGACCACTTGGGGGGCGTTCTTCCATTGTGAGACGCTCGGTTTGTGTCAGAATAATATTATTCTCAAAGTTCTTCTCATCCATATATGGTCGTATATCATCGATAGTACCCCATCTAGCAGAGCCATATTCCTTGCCTTGACGAAATTTCTTGGCATTCTTCCGCTTGTCTTCACGTATTAGCCACACAACAACTGCAATAGCTAAACCAATGGCAAGGTCAATGATGTTAAAACTCGGAAATGGATTTCGAAATATAGAACTTAAATCACCAAATACAGCAAAAAGCTTGTTGCTAACATCATCCCCCTCGGCAATCCGAACCGCCGCACTAAACTTATTTCCAAGGTAAAATAGCAAGAACACTGGCAAATTCAAAAGAATATGCTTCTTGAAGTCAAATCTGAATTTTTTCATTACCGCTGCATACCCCTCTCCTTGTTACGCTCGTGTTCTTTGTGCTGTCCACGGTGCTGCACCTGCTCATTGGTAATGTCCTTGATTTCCTTGACAACAGATGTCTTCTCACGTGATATACTCTGGCGCTTTGCATAATCTTCGAAAGCACGATAAACCTGTTCGGTATCCTTGCCTCTGAAAAACACAACATATTTAGGCGGACTCTCATCTGGTATCTTCTTGACAGCATAGTCAATTCCAAATGCTCTTGCACTCTTCTCAAAAGACTTAATGTTCTTTGCTGACACTTCAATATTCTGAAGTTTACCTTGCCCTGCAAGACTATCAAGTGATTGTTTTCCGTGTGGTTTCTGTCGGTTTTCCAAAGATGCTCTAATCGCTTGTTCAAGCACATCAGATGTCAAATGGTAAGCCTTAATAACGATAGCCATTGTTTCGCTTCCAGTGTCTGCCATCAGTATCACCTCCTCTTGATGGATTAAAACTTAGTCATTAGGGTGGTTGCACCATTTTGGGCAACAAATACATTCTGAGCATTATTCTATCTTCCTTTCACAAAAATTCGCCACTGGCGAATTTGTTATAAATTCATTGAATTTATAGAGTTTGTGTTTGAACTTTGGTTTTAGGTGTAGGTACTGGAGCCTTAGCATTATCTTGTTCATCCTTGATTTTTGTAATTTCACCCAATACAGATTCTTTCTTTTCTGCAGGAGGAGGCTTTTCTATGCCAATTTTCTTTTGTAAAAGTTCGTTATAATCTTTTACCCCATTCTCCTCTAAAATCTTCCTACAGGGCGTTAGATTATTTGATGATGTGAATGCCCTACCTGCTTCATCGTTATCAACACAGGAATATATTTTCATTCCATTTTCAATGAGCCTTTTCAAAGCGTTGGGTTTAAGTCCAGCCATAGACACTAATAGTGAATTGTTGATTTTAGTCTGATTTGCAATTTGTTTAAACGAGAGAAGGTCAATTGCACTTTCAAAACAATAAACTTTATCAGGCTTATCACCAATTTGAAAAGTAAACAAACTATCCGAAGTTCCTTGAGCAACTCCTTTGTAGCGTTTTGCTGTCATCGTTCCTTGAATTTCAGCTCCAACAACCTTTCCATTCTCGTCCTTATGTACGAAAACTGCATTTCCTTGAATGTCTTGAAATAACAATTTTTCGTGTGCAAGTTGTGAAACAATTTCAGGCTTAATTCCTCTTGTCTTACACAGATAAGCAAACACTTTCTTCATATTATCTGCTTTGTCCGGCAAAATTAATTCTTTTTTTTTCAAATCTGAAAAAGAATGCTTGTTTATCGTCTGTTTAACGTGCGTATAATTGTGTCCCGCAAGTGCAATAACGGCATCTTTAAAATCATATCCAAGCACCTCGGTAAGACAATCGATGGCGTTCCTTCCTGCTTTGTTCACACTAAAGCAAGTCCATTGGTTTGTATCAACATTGATATACAACCCACCGTATCCCTTAACGTGCAACTCACTGCGGCACTGTTCGCAATCGTATCCATTCGCACGAAAAAAATCTGCAAGGTCTGCACCTCTTGCTGATTCGATTTGTTCTTTTGTGATTTTTTCGTCTGTCATTTCAAACCATCCTTTCACTCGGAAAATGCATTATTACATATGCTAATCGGATTTCTGCACTCCATATAGCAGACTGTTCCGGAACCATCGTAACTGTGGCAAGGGGATAAGATTCCCTTTTCTACAAGTTTGATTTCTATTGCTTCTAATCTATATGAATATCCTGC
>JBJESA010000225.1:0-8703 GCA_051882535.1 Oscillospiraceae bacterium | reverse complement strand
CTGTGTCCGAGAATTTTTTGTATGTACCGAATGTCCACGTCTTCCTCAAGCAGCAGCGTCGCGAATGAGTGCCGGAACATGTGCGGAGTGATGTGCTTTTCGTATCCGATTGCAGCTGCTTGATTGTTTATCATTGACCGAACCGATTGTTCCGTGAGACGATGGTGCAGCTTGTTTACAAAGAAAAATCCCGACGCTGATATATCTTCGCGAAACGTGTCGTAGTAACGGTTCAGCGCTTTCAAGACATCGTGATTTTCGATTTGAATTATGCGTTCTCGCGAGCCTTTACCGAATATTTTTACTGTGTGGTTGGTCAAGTCCACTGCGTCAGCAGTAAGTGTGCAAATCTCGGAAAAGCACAGTACATTCGGCACCAACGCAAGAAAAAAATTTGGATTTGGTTGCAAATTTGTGTCAAACAAAAATCAATCCAAACCGAATTTCAGACGACTTGATTTCGATTTATAACTCTGCTGATTATCTGCGATTGGCGGAGTTTTCTCTTTTGCACAATAACTAACCGCATGGTAAAAAGCCTGCGGTTTTCTGTTTAGAAAGCTTAAGTTATTTGACACTTTTAAAGAAGAAAAATATAAAATGGGGTTAGCATATTTACGGCTTGTACGTCATAAAATTCATAAAACGGATGTAAACAGCATCCAAAAAGCAATGAAGGAGGATGACACTTATGCCGAGGATAATTTCATGGAATACACGCGGTAGTTACTTAAGCAAGCTCAATGCAGCATACGGGGTGCTTTTATCCGACAAAAAAGACAATATCATAATGATTCAGGAGGGCGGCAACGTCGGTCAAGCAAGCGGAACACAATTTCCTGTCACATTTGGAGCTGGTTCAAGAAATCACATTTTTAATTCTTGCTTTTTTGACCAACCCGGTTCAAAGAACAAAAAATGCACCACAGGAATTTTGGTTGAAGACGGTTTTACTATCAACAATCAGATTTTCTGTTATACTCCGATAGGCAAACGTCCGATAGTTACCTGTGAATGTATCTATATGAGAAGTAGATATGTATTTGCAACAGTTCATTCCACCGCTGAGGAAATTCTTGCTGAAGAAGAACTTCAGGATATCAACTTGGCATTCAGAAACCAATATGACCGAAATAATATTCCTTGGATCATAATGGGAGATCTGAACTGTCAGGCAGATACATTCTCCTCCGATTATCCGATCAACGTCTCTTATCCAAATAATATGACTCACGAAAATGGAAAAACCCTGGATTTTGCAATATACTCTGATCGACTCAAAGGTAAGATCAATGTAAAGATGTGCACAAATCTTAAAGGAATCCTACCCAATTCAAGCGACCATTTTCCAATATGCTGTGAATTCTAACATATAGACAGGAGGTAAATTATGACATCAACAATTCCATATGATCCGTCAATCGTTCTTGGAAATATCATAGACCCTGCAAAGCTTGATCAGCTTGAACGTATTAATCAAAGACAAGCACCTATTGACGCGGCAGAAAATAATTTGAACTCGCTTATTTCCCTTAAGCACAGTATCGACACCACCATAAAAGAGCTTGCCAATATGAGCGTCGATACAAGTAAGCTTTCCGAGAAAAGTAGCGAAATAAATAAGGAAATTTCCGAAGCTGCCTTAGCGTATGCCGAGGAAAAACTTTCGGGCAAGGTAGAAATTCAAAAGATACGGTCCGAAGCCATTGTCAACGCGAATTGGGAAAGCCCGATAGACTACAACCGCACTGAGATTAAGAAAATGCCGTTGTCATCGGATTCGATGAATATGAACGTGCAGTATTTCTCGTTTGACAGCAACCTACAAAACTCTGATACTCAAAGCAAAAGTATCGGGGATTTTATCAGCTCGGAATTTAAGTTTTTGGGAGATGAGTTTTCCGATCAAGCAAGCAAGGCAGCACAAAGTCAGATAAGTAGCCAGTATTCCCGCCATGATATTTCGGGAACGCTGGTGATCGCTGTAAGCTGTACACACAAGGACGCCGCACTGTTAGCTCCGTGTGTTATTGATACTGATAAAGCTATTAAGGTATGGAACCAAATGTTTCGGGACGATATGCTCAAGGTCGATGACCCCAAGAATATCATAAACACAGCCAAAAACGCTGACACTGCCAACGAAAAAGCCATGATGATAGTTTCCGGAGCGACTTACGGTTCCAGCTTTGTCGGAATGCTGCATATCCTGAAGACTCAAAAAACGACATCATCGGAAACAATGCACTCAACCATTGAGAGTATTCAGGCACAGATAAAAACTAGATCATGGTTTACAGACGCATTGGGCGGGTTCGGGCTGAGTGAGCAGTTTTCCGAGGATATCAAAAGCCTTCTCAGTACGCAGGAGATATCCACGCACTGCACACTTACAACGCATGGCTCTATTCCGTCAATAAAGTCAAATCAAGTTAAAATGGCGGTCAAGGAGTTCTCGTCGTTTGATGGAAAATCCGCTATGAACGATCTTGCGGGTTTGCAAAACGCCGTTGCCTCGGATAAGGACAGCATTGATAATTCAGCTGAAAAGGCAAGACTTGGTCAGGAAATGGTTACGCTCAAAAACGCCCAGATACAAGGTGTGCTTTCGGGATTGAACGAGATAGACGACGGCAACAACAAAATAATTGACATTAATTCTATGATGACAGCCCTTGACGATTACATTGAAAAGGCAATGGGCGGCGAAATAGGAATGCCGATAAATTACTATATCAAGCCGATCACTAAATCGCAGCTCGCACAGATGTGGGTAGATAAATATTTCCCGGACAAATTTCTTGAAGTCAACACCGCCGAGGGTAAGTAATTATAGGTTTATCATATCTGCATTGTGAAACTGCTTTGTTCAACGCAATGAGTATTGTTTTGTTTCGCCTCGCCCTGCCCTAATGGCAGGGCGGTTTTGTGCTTCGCACAGAATACTGCAAAAATAACGTGTGTTCGGCCTATCCATCAATATTTTTCTCACTTTGTCCAATATCTATTACAGCATTAAAGTTTTTGGTTTTGTTGAAAGCAAACCCTATTGACAACACCGCTGTTTTATGCTATTATTAGAGGGGCACACCCCAATTCAGGCTCAGACAGATAAGATATAAAGGACAGCAATAATGGGAACCGAAAAAATTAATTACGCCCAGTGGCAGCGTTTGATAAAAAAGTCGTTACTGGGTATGGCAATAGCCCAGTTTGTGGTCGAAGCCGTTGTTAATACGATTCTCTTTCTCACCAAACAACAGGGATATAACGAGGACACTATCGGCATAAAGCTGATTCGCTATCAGCTTCTGACCACGATGTTTAATGGGTTGGTAATGGCACTGTGTCATTTCCTCTGCGAGAAGATAAAAAGCGATGAGAAGAAAAAGTACATACTCACCCTCTCCATGAGTTTGATTTGCTTTAATATCGCCTATTCGCACTACCAGTTTGCTCCGACATTTCTGGCATTCACGCTTCCGCTTGCATTTACAATAATGTACGAGGATAAGAAGATGTGCCGGAATATAACCATCATTGATATTGCGATGATGGTACTCCCGATTATCGCCAGAGGAACAGACGAGGGCTACAACACCGATATAGTACCCGAAGCGATTATAACGTTGGCGATTTTGGTTGTGCTGACTATCTTCTGTACATTCGTTATTGATGTTCTGGCAACTCGCCGCAAGGAACTTAACGATGCACTTGTTGGTGCGGAAAAGGCAAAGTTCGTAGACGAACTGAATGAAAAAAACAAAGAGTTGGAAGAACTGTCTCACGAGATTTTTGAGGCGATTGCAAAAGCGATTGACATAAACGACCCCTACACCGCAGGTCATTCCCGCCGTGTGGCATGGTACGCGAAGCTCATTGCGTCACGTATGGATTTTCTTCCTGACGAACTCGATGAAATATACTATGCGGGACTTATCCACGATGTAGGAAAGCTCGGTATTGACAACAAAATCATCAACAAGAACGGCAAATTGACCGACGAAGAATATGCCGAAATTAAACGTCACCCTCTTCAGGGCTATGAGATTCTCAAGGGCATTTCGGTAAAGGGTAAGTTTGCTGACGGTGCCAAGTGCCACCACGAGCGTATTGATGGTAAGGGGTATCCCGATGGGCTTAAGGGCGACGAGATTTCTCTTATCGCGAAAATCATTGCCGTAGCTGATGCGTATGACGCTATGACCAGTAAGCGTTCCTATCGCGATGTTCTCCCGCAGGCGGTAGTTCGCGAGCAGATAGAGCAGGGAATGGGTACTCAATTCGACCCCGATATTGCACAGATTATGTTGGATATGATTGACTGCGATACCGAGTATCGTATGCACCAATAACAAACGACTGCCGCCGTAGGCTTTTGCCTGCGGCGGCTCAGTCTGTCGATAAAGGCACATCTGCTTCTGACTTTTTCGATAAACTGTTGCATTATTCTTCGTATTTTTTGACCATTAATTCCGCATACCGTTTCATCTCCGCCCGAAGTTCGGTGGGATTAAGTATCTCGCAATGTTCGCAGTATTCCAACGCCCACATCAGAACACCCTGACCGGTGAGATTGTTTACCGTAAACACCACCTCATCGCCCTCGCACTTCAACACATTTATATCGAAACCGAATGTATCCAGTGCATTATTAAGTACAAATCTTTTGCATCTGATTTCTACTTGGTCGTATATCTTCGTAGAGGAATACATTACAGGGTGCTTTGCGATGTACAGTTTCGGGTCGAACTCGCCGCCGCGGAAGTAGGTACGGTCGTTGTATTCGTCAGCGTCCTGTTTCAGGCACTTGACGTTCTTCATTCTGTCCACACGGTAGTTGTAATAATGATACTCGTCATTGAAGTAGGCGTATGTAACCAGATAGTAATATCCGTTCGACCAGGTGAGTATCAGCGGATTCACCTCGCGGATATTGGTAATCTCTCCGTTTTTCTTCACGGGGCGGGTTACCAGCGTAATCTTTTCCCTGTTATCGTCATAATCGTACATACAGTACTCAAACTGTAGTCTGGACACCTTCTTGGAGTGCTTTTTGCTGTTTTCGTATTCCGATTTCAGCTTGTTGTATTCCTTCTTGTCTAACTTAGCACCTTTTTCATCGCTTGTTGATGTTGAGAGGGCACGGTAGATTTCCTGTAGATTATCGTAATAAGTTCCGGGGAACTTGAACGCGTCAACAGCGGGCAGATTGTATTCCCGACGGTTGTAGATGTTGGTGATATTGTTGAGCTCCTCAATAATCTGCTTGGTAATCTTCTGTTCCGCATACGGGTAGACCGCGATTGCGTCCCTAAGAATACGAATAGTGGACTCAGACAGCGGACCTTGCACGTAGTATTTGAGAGCGTTGTTCTTCGTGCCTTTGAACTTCTCGTTCGACTCCTTGATTTTAAGAAAGCTGAAAACATCGGAGTTTGTGAATAATTTAAGGAAACGCTTTACTCTTTCCGATATACCCGCCTCGCCGATGCTGGTGTTGTACACCTTATTTGAACGAATGTCGTTGGGGTTCTTGTAACGGAACAGTGCCATCATCAGTTCCGCTTCGGATACCTTGTGTTCGGGGCTGCTGTTCTGTACCAGATAGTCGATAAGAAACAACATATCCTTAACGCCGTCATACATCTTCTTGCCCGAAGTTTTCGCGGCATTTACCTTTCCGGCGGTACTATGGGAAATTAAAGCAGAGGGCTTATTCTGTACTGCGGGTTTCGGAGCTGCTTGATAGTTTTTTTCCATATCGTTCTCCTTTATATTATTGTACTAACGAATCGTAGTATAGATAATTATAGCACAATAGTTCTCTTCTGTCAACAGCAAGTGAATTTCCGCTTCTTAAGATTTTTCAGAAGTACGGGAATTTTCAGGCTGTGCCGCCTTAAATCTTTTGCTCTTTGAAAAATTACAATCTTGAAATAATTATTGACTTCATTTTATTTGCGTGGTATAATTGAATGAAAGATAAACCGTTTTATCATACATCGCAGAAAGGATTTGACTATGAAAAAACGTCTTTGTGCAATTCTACTCTCCGCATTGCTTCTCAGTGGCTGCACCATTGTTCCGAAAAGCACGGAGAGTACCCCCGATTTCACAAATCCCAAGGTGATTGCAGAACTTATAAGCAGTGATGACAAGTCATTCTGTGCAAACAGCAAGAAACTCACCCTTTCCGACGAGGATTGGACAGCACTGCTCTCCCATTTCGGCAAATACAGCACCGCCGAGCCGTTTTTACCAAAGGAGAGCGGCAGAAACGGCGATTCTTTGGAGTTTTCGCTTAACGGCAATAAGCACACCCTTTGCAGAGTTGAAGGCGAAAACATCACCTACATTCGCGTAGACGGTAAGGAGTACCCCATTACTCCCGACGGCGACGCACTCTTTGATAAATACTGTTCCAACGAGAAAAAGCCCGACGCATCACAGTCCGCCTCCAGCAGTCCGGAGGATCGGCTGATAGGTCTTTCGATTGAGTGTGCCGAACCTACCAATTATGACGAATATCTTGCCGTTTCCCGCAAAATTGTGGCACAGTGGCTGGATTCTCTCAAGGACGAAAAGGGAAAATACCGGCTCAAAAGCTACAAGTTCACCGATGATTTAAACGAAAACCGCGTTTTCCACGGCGATGGCTACGTCGACGGCGGGCGTGAGTTTGTGTGCTATGTCGCGTTTGACGCTCCCAAGGACAACAGCACGGTTTTCTATGAAGCCGGTACTTACGACACCTTCTATCACTGTTATTTCGGTGCGGGAGTTCTTGCACGATTCAGGTGGGAGAACGGAGTCTGCACGCTTACAGAGTATGATCGTGCCTTCGCTATGCTCACTTCCGATTCCATCAAAAGCGGGCTGTACGGCATTAACCGTCAGGAGAACAAGTACAGAACCTTCTACGATTTTATGAATGATGCCGACAATGTAAACGAATGGCTTAACAACGGCGTATATCATAGCTTGTGTTATTGCAGAGTATCCCACAATGTTATGATGCTGTCGAACGGAAATATCGTCTATGACGATATCGGAAACACCGATATGACATACAACGGTGATTATGCCACAACGGATATGCACCAGTATTATTACAACACCAAGGGCAAGGGGCTATACAGTTCTCCGGTTGATTACATAGACGGCAGCGGTGCGGTGGTTATGACCTATCGGAAAGACTTTTCACTCGTGTTTGACGACTACAACCATGATGGAAACCCCGATTTCGCTATACGCATTTCTTCCGATGAAAACGGCTCTACATACGATGTAAGGTGTATGGACATCAACGGCACACCGTGGGAGGACCACACGGAGATTTATCTTGCCGGAGAGTTTTCCGAGAGTGTGCGTCTGCAAATCTCCGACAGCGGAGGATTATTAAAGCCTGTTTTCGATGATAAAGGCGTTATCCGATATCAAGAAGTCCGTTTCGTTGACAAGAGCAACACACGGCATCATACCGTTTCCGAAGAGGGCTTTTCGGACTATCGTATGTATTCCCAGAAGTTCTTCCTCCCCGAAACGCTCAGAAACTACTCATCTGATGACAGCGAGATAATCTGCTATTTCTGGAACAACACCGCCGAATCTGTCACCGCAGGCGGCGAGTACGAAATTCAGCGGCTGAAAGGCGACAGTTGGGAGAAAGTCTTGTCCGGCAAGCAGTTCAGCTCCGCCGAGGTTAAGGCGGCAAGCCACGCCGAACTTCGTTTCGACATCTCCGACCTTGCGGATTTTTCCGATAAGGGCGTGGCGGTCTACCGTGTAAAAATTAACGTAAACGGAAATGACGTATACGGAGGTTTCTACTATGGCGACAGCAACGGTGCAGACCTCGACATTACGAGCGGGCAGTACCCAACTGTGGCAAAACGTATCAACTTCGAGGTGAAGAATAACGGTCTTTCAGCGGTTTTTCCCAAGTCTGTTTCGCTCTGCCGCGGCAAGGAAAAGGTGTACGAGGTGGATTTGTCGGAGTATGGCAGTTTCAAGAGCGGCAGTACAAAGACCATTTCCATTTCTGCGGATAGTGTGGAGGGCGGATTTACGGCAGGGGAGTATTCTCTTTTAATTTCTGTGAATGGTGGGGAATTTTCGGGAAGTGCAGACATCGTTGAAATCCCGACCGAGCAGCTCTACTATTTCCCGCAGTATGTTCCTGTCAAAAAGAGCGGCGACAGCATAGAAATCACCCTCGAAAACGGCGTATGGAACAAGCAGAAAGCAGTTATAACCGATGTTTCCTCTTTCAGAGTGCAAAAAGACGGCGTATGGGTTGATTCCATCTACGCCCCCGATTTCCGTGGAAAAAAAGAGATAGAATACGGCAAGTCGGATACGGTTGTAATCGAAAATATGGGCTCGGGTTCGAGGGCTTATTTCGAGGAAATCCAAAGCGGCAAATACGACAGTGTCCTTGCCCAAGAATACATCGATAGAATAAAGAATATGACCTTCGAGGACTATCTGAGGGATATTCTTAACGCAACAGTTCCCGACTCGGGCGACTTGTGCAGAGTGAAAATTGAACTCGGCAGCACAAAGTCGGAGTATGTATACTTTAATTTCCCGTAACAAAAAAGCAGCGATGTTAAGTCGCTGCTTTCAGTCTGTCGAAAAACCTTTGGGGGTCTGGGGGCTTGCCCCCAGAACGGGGGTGTGGGGGTGCGTTAGCACCCC
>JBJESA010000224.1:0-8725 GCA_051882535.1 Oscillospiraceae bacterium | reverse complement strand
AATTTTAAAAAATCTTTTATTTTTTTCATCTGTCTACTTGACAGGGGGCACTTCAGCCACCTGCGGGATATAAATTTTTCATACCATTATGAGATAATTCACATTTGGTGGATTTGACCAAATTTTATTTCATTTTTTCTGGCAATTTATGACTTGTAAATAACACCCTTATTTGATATAATATTGATAATAGTAATAACCCCAAAACAATAATATTTGGCGGAGGTAAAGCGATATGAAAAATATCACTAAAAATTTGGGCGTAAAGATTTCAATCATTTCATCAGTGTTTGCTTTTACGCTTGCCCTAATTGCTACAGTAATGACATCAATAACTTTTGCAGCTGACACAAGGGAAGTTACTTTCACGCTTGTCCGAAGCGGTGTCTTGACCACTGTTGAGTCTACGGAGGACGAAGTAAGCAATCTGGAATCCATCGCAAAAGTGATTGAGGCTCACGGAACACCCGCTAGTGACGCTCAGATGACCGAATGGTGGAACAGTGCAGCCCGCAACAAGTATGATTCTGCTGCTGTGGTTCGCGGCGGAAAATTTGTGTGGAAATCCGAGGGATACTTCCTTCCCGAGAGCTTTGATGAGCCTGATGGTGTTCATAACTTAGATGATAAGCTGATTGTTGCATATTCAACTACATACGGTGCAGACGGGGCAACGTTGATTATCTGCTCGGATATGTCCGACAACAGTTTTGTTGACGGCATCAAGGAAGAAACCGAGTGCGAAGTCACTTTGTTCCTTGGAGATGTTCGTTATAACACTACCCTTCTTAACGACAAAGGTGAGCGTAATATCGGAACGACTATGGATCCCAAGGTATGGGCAACGATTCAGAACGGGGAAGATTTTGAACAGCGCATCAAAATCTCCGGCACTCCATATTTTGTCCACTACACTCCTTTAGTTGACCACGGAGGAGAAATTATCGGTGCATATTTCGGCGGATATTCGGCTGTCGGATATTACACCAATCTGGCACAGACAATTACAATAAATACAATTATCGTTCTTGCTATCACAGTTGGTATAATCTTCTTGCTGGTATTCATCTGCAAAAAGGATATCACAAAGCCTATCAATGCACTTATCCCCGTATGCGATGATATAAAGAATATCGACCTTACCAAGCCTAATTCAGATTTCAAGTACAACGACGACGAAATCGGCACTCTTGCTAACAACCTTATGAACTCCAAAACGCAGTTGAATGAATATGTGCGTGATATCGTAAGCGTTCTGGAAAGTATGGCACAGGGTGACTTCTCGCAGCAGCCTTCTATGGACTATATTGGCGACTTCAAGGCTATTGAAAACGCATTTAACACTATTCGCAGCAATCTGGGTGATATTATTGCGAATGTCAATGCTTCTGCGGATAACGTGGCGTCAGGTGCAAACCAGATGGCAAGCGGCACACAGATGCTTGCGGAAGGAACGCAGCGTCAGGCAACCGCAGTTGACGAGTTGTCGTCCACCGTTTCCGATATCAGCGACAAGGTTAACAAAACTGCCGAGAATGCTCAGCAGGCATCTGACCTTAGTGCTGAGTGTGCGGATATTATGCAGACTCAGACCGAACGTATGGGCGATTTGATAAAGGCAATGGACGTTGTTGAGAAGAAGTCCGAGGATATCGCAAACATCATCAAGGCTATCGAAGACATCTCATTCCAGACCAATATTCTCGCACTTGATGCTTCGATTGAAGCAGCTAGGGCCGGCGAAGTCGGCAAGGGCTTCGCGGTTGTTGCAACCGAGGTTGGTTCCCTTGCAGCAAAGTCTGCTGAGTCCGCAAATTCCACTAAGGAAATCATTGACAATACGCTCAAGGCTGTTGCAGACTCTGTTAAGATTGCTCATGAGGCTGCCGAAGCTATTAAGAATGTTACTGAAAAATCCGCTCAATCCGCTTCTCTCGTAAGTGAAATTGCCGAGGCGTCCGCTGCACAGGCTGAGGCACTTGAACAGGCAACAAGTGGCATCAACGACATCAGCTCCGTAATCCAGATGAACTCCGCTACCGCGGAACAGTCTGCCGCTTCATGCGAGGAACTGTCCTCTCAGGCAACAATCCTGCAAGACCAGATTGCAGAACTCAAGGCATAACAAAATTCATATCCCCACAGTGGAAGATATCGGCATCATAGCAAATTCAAAGAGCCGAAACTATTTTAAATAGTTTCGGCTCTTTATCATCTTATGCTCTTTCTCACAGCTTGAATAAAACAGGTGCCGAAAGCGAGAGCTTTCGGCACCTTAGCTATTCAGAATGCTATCATGTGTTAGTATTCAAGTTCGACTGCGGCTCATAAGCTGCGTCAACTGCGTCCCAATGCTCGTTAATCTTCTTGATTTCCTCCTCGTGATTACCGGAGCAGTAAGGCGGGATATTGCTTGCACGGTAATACCCGATTTCGGTCGAATGACAGGAAGACGACGCAAGCAAGCCTGTTTCCGTACAATACTTTCGCTCTATCGTAGACGGGTCGGGAGTAAACTGGCTGATAGTAGTTGTGTCTTCAATATCAACCATGACATCGTGCCACGTCACCGGTGCATATTTCTTATATGGAATAGTATCAACGTCCTTATTCTTGTCATTGCCCTGCCAAACAATAGCAACGTAATTAGGTGTGCACCCCGCAAACAGCAAATCATATCCCGAGTTTGACGAACCTGTCTTTCCTATAACCTCAACATTATCCAGTGCTGCACGTGCACCTATATTTGAAGGAGAAGATACAACCTTTCTCATCATACGGTTTGTAATCCATGAAGTATCCGAATCAATTGCCTGTGTTCCATAGAAATTCTGTTCGAGAATAATATTTCCTCTGCTGTCAATTACACGGCTGTAAAGCTTAGGCTCATAGTAAACACCGCCGTTTCCGAATATCTGATATGCCGCAGTGTGCTCTAAAAGTTTTACACCAGTCGTTAATGCTCCGAGCGATACAGGTGCCAAATCAATATCCGATTCAACAAGGGTCGAAAAACCAAGATTCTGTGTAAGTTGGTTGTACACCACCTGCGGAGTAAGTTCTCGCGTTACACGAACAGCAACTGTATTGAGCGAGTCGCGAACAGCCGACCACATTGTCCGCAATTCACCTAATCCACCCATATTTCCATAGTTATGAGGCCACAGCTCATCAGAATCCTTAACCTTTAACCCTCTATCCGGCATAAGCATAGAGTAGTAAATTACATTTTCCTGTATGCCTGTGGAATATGGACCTATAGGCTTCATAGTAGAGCCCGGAGAACGTGTAGCCATTGTCGCACGATTGAAGCAATTATCACCCGGCTTTTCTCCAACTCCGCCAACCAACGCAAGGACAGTTCCGGAGTAATCCATAATAATCATTGCGGCTTGAAGTAAATCTTCCTCGGGCGTGGATTTATCATATTTGGTGAGTATGATATGCGGATCTTTGAACTTCTCTTCCAATATTGCCTGCTTCTCCATATCCATATTGGTGTAAATTTTGAAGCCGCCGTTGTATATTTCGTTACGTGCAGAGGTGATCGAAATTCCCTTCAATTCGGCATAATCTGCCACCACCTGATTAATAGCTGCGTCGGTGTACCAATTCTGCGAAACCTTATATGTGCCGTTCCACGTGTATGCTTCATAGGTATCAGCTTCCTCGGGAGTTCCTTCACTATTGTCTGTATCCTCAGAAGCAATGGAGCGTGGGTCGATATATCCGAAAGCGTCGCCATAGACGGTCTTCTTAAACATCACCTGCTCCACCTTAGCCGTCTCATACTCGGCAGTATTGATGTAGCCTTGCTTAAACATCTCGTTAAGCACCCAGAGCTGCTGTTCCTTGCACTTTTCAAGATTTGCATAGGGATTGTATTTTTCGGGATTTTTGATTATTCCCGCAAGAATAGCCGCTTCTGCAATATCCAACTGATCTGCCGTTTTACCAAAGTAGATTTCGGAAGCAGCACCGATTCCGTAGTTCATACCGCCGAATGCGATTCGGTTGAGGTAACTCTCAAGGATTTGCTCCTTGTTGTACTTCTCCTCCAAATCAAGGGCTCGGAAAATCTCACGGAGTTTACGCTCCCAGGTCTTGTCATTATCCTCGGTAATATTTTTGATAAGCTGCTGTGTGATTGTCGAACCGCCCTGTCCTTCCTTGTCGGTTCCGAGTATATCATACACAAGAGCTGCGACAGTACGCCGCCAATCAACGCCCTTGTGATCCCAGAAACGCTTGTCTTCCTTCGCAATAACCGCATTGATGATATTCGGGGAAATGTCCTCGTAATCCACCCAGATACGGTTTTCTTCCTTGACCAGACGCTTTAATTCGACCTCCTGACCATCTGCATTGTACGCATAGATAATCGACGTGTACTTCATATCAGTTTCCTTTAAATTGATTTCCACGCTGGAATCTTTGAAGTCGAGAATATACACCGTCACCACCGTCACCACGATACACATCATGATAACCAATACAAGCAGCATTGAGGAGATAGTAGTACCGATTACCGTCAAAGCATTTCCGACAGCACGCATGACTTTTTCCTTTTTCTGCTTGCCGTTCTTTTTCTTCTTCGGCTGCTCATCCCGGATTTTAATATATCGAATTTTTTTATTCATACAAGAAACCTCTTTAAACAAATTATCCTATATTGTTCAATTATGTACAAGCTCATATATAGTATAGTATAACATACTTTTTGCAAAATGTTAAGTAGTTTTTTGAATTTTCAAGTTAATTTCACTTAATGCACCCTTTTTATGGAAGATTATGGGTTTTTCTGGTAATACGCAAGTATTAATTCAGTCACTCGGTTGTAACTGAGAACTCCATCGGGTACTCCCTGCACCGTGATAAAGGTGTCGTTAATCTCGCTGGATACCTCCATCACCTCTCCCTTATGGTCGTCTACGTAGGCGTTATACTCGCGGAAATCAAGCTGCATACCGGGCGTGCAATACTGCCGCACTTCCTCCCAGAGTTCCCTATCATAATCGAACAAGTCGTTGGAACAATACTTGAATGCTTCCATATATCCCGAATAGCGAAACTCGGGATATTCGCTGTTGATACAGGATAGGAACGCAAGAAAGTTGCACTCGTTCTCAAAAGCGATTCCTCGTGAATGGGCACTTTCATGTGCCGCCGTGAACGGAATTGCATAGTCGGGCTGGGCGATATTCACGTTACTCTCCACGAAAAACGGAAAATACATACCGACAATACCCGTATACGACCAAGCCTCGGAGAGCATCACAGGCTTTTGCCGCAGCACGGAAGACCAAAGAAACGGATACTCTTTCACAAGCGGCTCGTAGCCGCTGTTTGTACGGCTGAGTTCTTCAAAATCCGACTCGGTAAAGCGGAACGGCTCGTCATCGGATATACCCAGTTCCGCACGTGCTTCGGCTGCACCCTGTGCCAAGCGGACACACACATTGTAAAGGTCGTCCGCCGTTTTCTGAGATGTGTCAAGACACATATTCTTCTCAATTGGGTATCGATAATAATTCGCACCGTGACATATCATATACATAAGGCATGCGATAGAGAGCGTTCCCACCGCGATTTTCCCCGCTTTTAGCAGCGTTTTCCCGCGTGCCTTGCTCTTCTTGAGCTTCACCACAAGCAGCACGATAACGAATACCGCAAGCGGCACTGCCAGAATCACAAGCAATTCCGTCAAAGAGATAGGTACCAGCGAAAACAGAAATCCCAGCGGCACTGTAATCACCTTGAACACCCCCCGCGAGCATACATACTCCGTAAAACCGGGAGCCAGCGGGAGAAGAAAAAACATCGTCGCCGCGACTATAAGCGGGATAAATACCCAGAAATTTTTGAAAAACTTTTTCATACTAACCTCAAATTTGCTGCAAACAACACTGAATTCCGGCAGATACAATAACAATGCTGATATTTTGTTTAATTTCCGGTTGACATCGGCGGAAAGATATGGTAAAATAGAAATGAAAAACAGTTAGAAACAATAATAGGGGGGAATAGAAATGCACATACCTGAAGGTTTCGACAATTGGCAGGAACTATACCGAAAAGAAATAATAGTTGCAGAAAAAGAGCTTGCACTCAAGAACTTTGATTTTAATCCGCAAAGCCTTATAGGTGATATCTATGTCCTGCCTTCCAGCAATCATCAGACATTCTACGGAAAACTGGTGAAAGGTATTGGCTTCATAAAATTTATTTTCGTAAAGCCGATTCAAAACTCCGTGTGGTTTTCAGAACCCGTCTATCAGTATACCATCTCCGAAGCCAAACGCTTTGAAGACCACCCCATGCGTCATGGCAGGCTGATTTGTCACGCGGATTTTATTGATATGAATCTTATCGCCGAAGCATCGCTCACAATTAAGCAGCTTGAAGACAAACAACCCGATGAAGTTGTAGTCCCCAACAATGAAGCGACATTCACCGCTGTGCGTTTTTTCAAAGACGGCATAACCACACATCAAGCCTACTTTACCGACGCCACAAAGCTTGTATTTAAGGACGGAAGCGATAACCCCGAAGCCGTCCAGTTCCTCCAAAAATTTTATCTGGAGATTGAAAAGATACTAGGCATCGGGGAATAAACTGTCATCAGATTATTTTTCCGTCTACACATTCCAGAACAACGGTAAACGGGCCGTCATTCAGCAGCGAGACTTTCATATCCGCACCAAAAATCCCTTTCTTAACGGAAGGGATTTCTTTTTTGCAGATTTCGCAGAACAGGTCGTACAGCCGCTCTGCCTCTGCGGGAGGTTTTGCCGTAGTAAAACTCGGTCGGTTTCCCTTGCGGCAATCCGCATATAAGGTGAATTGCGAAACCACAAGCAGCTCCCCGCCGATATCCTTTAGTGAAAGATTGATTTTGTCGTTTTCGTCCGAGAAAATCCGCAAAGAAACGAGCTTTTGCACCAGCTTTTCGCACTCAAGCTCGGTATCCTGCTCCCCTACCCCGAGAAGCACAAGATATCCCATACCTATCTCGCTTATTCTCTCGCCGCCAACATCTACGGCGGCGTTTTTCACACGTTGAACAACCGCTCTCATCTGCTGCGACCTCCGCCTCCGCCGTGACCGCCTCCGCCGCCACCGCCGCTGCGTCCTCCGCTGTGCGAAGAATGACTTATAGTAACAGAAGTGGTGTATTCACGCATAAATTGGTCTATCTCACGCTTTACTTTAAAATGAGAGTTATCAATGTATTTTGAAGCACTGATGGGTGCTTTTTTAGTATACTTCGATACGGTAGATTTTACAGCTCCCGCCGTTATCACAATCGGAATAATCAGCATCGCAAGGGCCATAATCGGGTTTGAAGCAACGAAATAAACTACGCTATTGAAAAATCTCGAAACCGGATTTTGGTAGGAAACCAGTGCCTTGCAGAAGTACTTTCCGGTCATAAAGAACTGAATACTATCTGTGGAGTAGTAAACATCTTTCTTATGCTCCGGCTCCCCGCCGGGAAATTCGTTGTCTAATCCACGGTAGGTTCTGTTGAAAATCCCGTCGATATGGTCATCGTAAAGTTCACGGGCACGTCCATCGGTGGAAATCCAGTCGCAATACAAAACCTCATTACTGTATTCGGGATTGTCGTGCTTGTTCAGCAGCACTAAAACAATGCTGTCCGACCCTTCTCCGAACTTCTTCTCGGAATATGTATCTGCATATGTCCGGCTGTACATTCCCTTAAGGTCTGCTGTGATAACAATGCCTATATTGCACTTGATTTTGTCGGCTGAGGTCTGCATTATGCTTTCAAGTTCCTTTTCCTCATACTTGGTAAGGCAGTTATCCAAATCTTCAAGGGAAATATCGTAAGAAGAAGCCGCCTGTGCTTTCACAGGGAAGAAAGCAAACAGGCATACCGCGGCAAGAGCAGATGCCGCAGCCACGAAGATTCGTTTAATTACAGATTTATTGCAAAAATCCACCGCAAGCACCTCCAAACAACATAAGCAGCAGCCACTGACCAAGCAAAATAGCTCCTCCGAAAAGGAATGCCTTCAGCTTGCTTACAGGCAAATGTCCGAACATCGTTCCTGTTTGTCCGTTCATAACAAACGCATAGTCCTTGCCCTTGTATGTATAGTTCAAAAACCATACCGGCAAAAGAGCATAGACATACTGCTGATTGAGATATCTGACACTTGTGTTGATACTCTCAACCGCACTGTATTTCCCTCTTACCATTTTCAGAATTTCCTCTGTAGCGGCAGTATTTATACGCTCGTCTATACGAACAGCAGCGTCTGCCTTGGGAACATCGTACTTTTCCGCTTTGCAGCCGGACAGGTAACTCATTGAGAACGGCTTTAGCCCGGTATAGCTGAACGGCTCTATGCTCTCCATCAATGCGTCGTCAATTCGCTTGGAACCGTCGCACGGAACTCGGATAAATGCCATCTCCGCCTCGCGTTCTACATGGAAAACCTTCGTATGGGTATATCTTCTGTCGCCGCTTGTCCAAGTGCGGATAATTTTTCCCTGTGCATTGAGATTGACATCGCAAAGTCCGCTTTTAAGCCAATACGGCACATACAGTGCGTCAATATTCTTGATGGTAGCCTCGGTATTAAAGTCCTTGGGAAGCAGGAACTTTCCCTTCATGTACTTCTTGAAATTTTCCTCTGCCTGCTCACGCGTTGTGTAGAACGGGATAATCATATCGGGCTTGTATTCTCCCGAAAGA
>JBJESA010000223.1:0-8752 GCA_051882535.1 Oscillospiraceae bacterium | reverse complement strand
CATTCAAGACAATGCAGCACACCGGATTCACATCTGAAACTATATGAGGCCAGGAAATGATTCAATACTTTCATCGTCTTTTCAACGAAAGCAGCGTTTTGTTTTGTAAGCCGGAAATCTCCGCACTGCTTTAAATAAGGCACTCCCAAGCTGCGGATTCTATAAACTTCCTCCATGATTTGCGTATTGTCCGAATCGACTTTCAAATTGCAAAATATTGCAAGCCGAACCGCCGCACCCAAAAAGAATGGATTCCGTGTATCTTCACACAGCTTCACTAATTCATCAAAAGTCAAATCAGTCGAAAACCCACTGATAACCGCATAATCTCTGCCCGCATTCTTTCCGGCTTTGTCCAGTAAATCAAACAAAGAGAAAACGGGATATTTTCTGCCGGTATACGAAAGCTCGGGCAATTCGGTATAAAGCATCAAACCATCGTTTATCCTCTTGATATCAGCTCTTTCGGATTGAGATATTTTGTCGCCCAGCGTTATCAAGGTTCGTGCCAGTGCTCTTATGGCACAATCCACTTCCAATGCCCGTACCCTATAATTCTTATCGAAAATCCCTTTTTCCTTGATAGGAGAATATACTACAACCTTGTCTTTGCAATCTATATCTGCACAGCAATTAAGAAGAACCATTCCATCAAAATACGATGACGGCACTTTTTCAGCCACTTGTTCAACAACTCGCAAATACTCCAGCACAAAATAAACGCAGTAGTAAAAATTAACGCCTGTTGCCTTCACAACAGTTCCGTATATCGCGTTTGAATTAACGTGAACCTGTATATTATCTGTATCAAATTTTACCGAAAACACCGCCTTCGAAAGCGTCCTCTGAAATTTAATATCTATCTCTCGCTTAAAAAATGCCAAACCATTTTTAAGCTCCACATAGAGCATAGTTTCTATTTCGTTCATTCAATCTCTCTTTTCGATAATCTGCTTCAGAGCATTTAAAGTTGAGAACCAACATTCTACACTGTCCACAGGAAAAATTTGTTTAAACAGACTCTCGCAATCGCTGTTTTCCGTAACCAAGCAAATTCTTCCATATACCTGTCTACCCCTGTATCCGAACAATTTCATCAATGTTGAGGCACGTCTGCCGGTATCCGAATATATCGAAAAATCTCTGCGGGCATCACCGATAAGTTCGGAAATCTTAGTGGCACCATTTCCCCCGGGACACTTTTTTGGTGAATCACTCACTGTCAAAGAAATCAAACTCGCCATTCTCTCCAAGCTCGGAATATCCCCTACACCAATCACACAATCTACTTCCTTATAGAAGCAATTGTGCAGTCGCTCAATCAGACGTAAATCCTGTCCTCTATCTGCGTCACTGTAAGTATCAAGCAAATGCCGTCCCTGTTCCTTCATCAGATTAACACGGTGCTTCGTATTACGATTAATTTTCTTCCATTCTTTCTGTCTGAACTTTTTCAGCATCAAGAAATTAAACCGTTGAAGCATCACACAATAAAGATTGATTAAAACTAATAATGCCGACACTATGTATATCAGCAAACTATGTGAATCAGTCCGACACGAAACAAAGTAAACAAATACAGTAAGCAGTAGACTCAAAATATGCAGCGTCGAATTGAATACCAAAAAACAATTGAACCTTTCAATAGCAGGGATACTCATTTTTTTCGGGTGATAATTCGAATTTCGCCCTCTATCTTTAAAATGCACAAGACGCTCAACATACAATACAATTTTACGGAATGCAGTAACGCCAACAAGCCTATAAAGCCTAATTTCAAATTGGTTTAGCTTACTGAATTTTTCCTCTGTCATATACTCAAATCCTTAGATGACATATAGCATTAGTTTTATTTCTCAAATGTATAAGAATTTATGCCATAAACTCTTATGCAATGGAAATCATTACTACCATTAAATTATACATCATTCGACCTAAAATGTCAATATAACAGCCATCAAATTTAAGTAATTTCTTATGTAGCACTAGACAACCATTCGCTAACCAAATCCCTATCTAAAGTACTGTATGCCTTGTCAATCATCAAGCGTTTTTCTTCCTCGGTCAGGAATTGCCAATATTTACATATTATAGCCTTCCAAGCAACAATGCTTCTTGACTCGAAAGCATATTCCATAAGACGCTCTGCGGAACGTCGGGTTAAAGGCAAACCGTCTATTACCGCCTGTTCTGTTCTGAAAAAAACTTGCGTGCCGGGTAACTCCAACAGCTCTGACATATCACTTAATGGTTTCTCGTCGTTAATGTACTTTGAAATATCCAAGTATCTCTCCTCTTTCAAAAAAGGTGTTGATTTTACAGACATAACATGGTATAATAAACTAAACATTTTAAGCTTAGTTTGTTATACCGATTTTATCTATGCACAATCGTTCGCTAAAGCCCACTTTGTGCGATTCTGGTCAAATAAACCCATAGTTTAAGTGCTGTGCCTTTTTCTGATTATATTATATCCAAGAAAAAGTTCAAAGTCAATCAAAAAAATAGACGTGTTTTCCGGAAAAGTCTATAGAAAAGGAGATTTTAACAATGCCAAGAGGACAAGAATACAACACCTACGACCGCATCAATATCTGCGACTTGTGCAACGAAATAGCGACTTTTAGCAGAGGTCATTCCAGCAAGAAGAACCTTATAGCATATTCTTCACGAAATGCTATCCTGAAGAGCATTCTTCCCAACACCAATGAGTGGCGAACAGAAATTACCCTTATCAACAAACTGTCCTCCGGAAACGGTTCAATCAAGGCACTAAAAATGATACCGCCCAACATCGAACAAAATGATTTTCGCAAATCAGTGATGAAAGAATGCCTTTCGCTTGAAAATGCAATACGAAATACCTACGAACGCGGTTCTGTCAATATGAACGGCAGTGAGCTTCTTGAATTCCTTATGAGAAGCTGCAACAGTATGTTCTTCAGCAAGAGTGAACTTGACGAAATCAAGCTCTGCTACGCTAATGAAGCTTCGACCAGCAAGAAGAACTTCATTGGGTTGCTCTTTCTCCACGCGTTAAGCAATATTGCAATCAATTTACCGCACTTTGCATCAGAAAGAATATTCCGTGAGGCATTGACTTTATCTTCACACACCTCTATGAGAACTAAACTCCTAAAATGTGCCGCAGACAGCGGTCACGGATATGCCGCATTGATGTATGCAAATTACGTCTACGACGATGATCCAGATACGGCACTCGAATACTTTCTCATTGCAAGCGGGTTCAAACCCAGCGACGACCACGTTATAAACGGACGGCCCGCAAAATGCGAAACCGAATCCAATGCACTTTGGGAAATTGCATATATGTTCGAAAACCACAAATTAAACGAAAGCAAAATCAACTATGTGGATAACATCATCGCCATCGACAAAAGGATAAGCAGTGCGGTTGACAACCGCTTGAAACTCGACGATGACGAAGTAATAGGTCAACGCATCGACAACAATAACGATTTGCACCTTCGTGACTATATTCTGGGCTTTTCTTTCGAGGAGCACGAGGTAAATCAAGTAATTCAGTACACCAAAGACAAATGCGTAATATACGCACTGAAACTATATCTCTATATCGCTAAAAAGGACTTGTCTTTCCCTAAGGCTTTCAACAGTCTTGGAAAAGTAATTCTTGGAGATTACATAGGCAGGATTGAAAAAGTCCCCCATAAGGACATCGACAAAATCCGCTTTGCTCTGGCAAAAAATTATCTTGATACCGCTATCCATTTTGGTAACACCAATGCTATGGTTAATCTTGCGATTTTCTACCATAATCGCCTTAAGCTGGGAAAAGAGCTTACAGATTCGGAATTGCACGAGATGAGATACTACTTGGAAACAGCGGCAGCTTTTGACGAACGTGAAGCTCAACATCATCTGGGTGAAATACTGATGAGTGAGGGCAATTACGAAAAAGCACAGGAATACTTACAGTACGCAGCCGACAGAGAATTCTCTACTGCCTGCCACAGTCTTGGCAAAGTCCATGCCTTTAATTTGCGTGACGACGAGGCGATAAAATGCTTCGAGAAAGCACTTTCACTAAAATGCCACGATGCGGCATACGATCTTGCGGAACTATATCTGCTTCGACTTTCCGCAAAAGCAGGAGAACCAATGGCCACCACATACAGGCAATATGCCATCAGTATGCTTCACCAAAGAATGCCGTATATGTCTGATGCATGCCGAAAAAAATCAATGGAGCTACTTTCCCGTTTAGAAATCAAGTCGGACATCACCGTTTGATAACCCCATGCCCACATAAAAAGGCAATGCCGTGTTTAACACGACATTGCCGTTTTCATATTAGTCATATCTATTATTCAACAACGCCAAATACCGTTTTGATAGCATCAATAACAAGCTGATAATACTGTTGTTCTTCCATTAATTTTTCCTTGCTGAATCCGATATAATGAATTGCTCCGCCAATAAGAGAGCCTACCTTGTAAGCTGTCTCTTTTCCTTTGCGATCCTGTTTGTTGTATTCTATTTTATCTGCCTTTTCCATCTGAGTACTATGTCCAAAGGACTGCACTTTTACATAAGCATGGTTTCCTTTATAGGTAATTGATATGGCGAATTTGAAATAATCATTCAAGTGATCCGGATTTGCGATAACAAGGCAATCGCCAACTTCCGAATTGAACAAACCTCCGTATTTAATCTCGCCATAGCCGATAGCAAGCGGCAAACCATATTCCGCAGAACATAATGTGAGTTCTTCTTCAATGATTTCGAAGGTCAAATCATTACCATTCGCAATGTCGATGGAAGAATAAATGTCCCAAAGGTCTGATTCCTTAATTGAGGGCGAACCATTATATCTGGTCACAGGGGCTTTTTTCAGCATTTCGTCACGCTGAACCATAACATCTACATCTTTCAAGGCTTGTTCAAGTCCGGGAACTCCGTTTTCTATCGCCTTTTGCAACCAATATTTTGATTCTTTGTAGTCCCTATCGACACCCATTCCATCAAAATAGCACCGTGATAGCTCATATTGTGCATTTGGATGTTCATGTCTTGCAGCATCAAGATAACAGTTAAATGCGTCGGAGTATTTCTTCTGATCTGTATACAGCACTCCAAGAAAGAATTTCGATTCATAATAGCCACAATAGTTCGCATCTGCCAATGTAAGCTTAGTGTAGTATACAGCCCTGTCTAAATTAGCAGGAACCAATTCTCCGAGATAGTATATCATACCTAATTTCGAGCATGCATCAAGTCTTCCTGCCTCGGCCGCCTTGGTCAAATATTCAATTGCCTTTTGCGGGTTTTTCGGGCATTGCACCCCATCAGAATACAAGTATCCCATAACGGCATACGAGTCCATATAATCTTGATTTGCCGCCGCCTCAAAAAGCGAAAAGGCTTTTTGAATATCTTTCGGCACACCATCTCCGTTGACATAGCAAAGACCAAGTTCATGCTGTGCCTTCGGGAAATTGTGATTTGCTGCGTCCGTCAACAAAGCTATTCCTTTTGGAACGTTCTTCAAATCTGCTATATTCTCCAATAAGAGCATACCCAAATTTGTTTGTGCAAGAATATTATGAGGGCTTGCTATTTCCCAGTATTTAATCGCTTCGGCATAGTTGGACTCAATAAAGTAATGATGTCCCATATCGCAAGCAGCCAAAATACTTCCGTTATCGGCTGCTATTTTTGCCCACTCTATCGACTTTTCATAATCTACCGGCACAAATATTCCTTTACGATAAATATCCGACATGTTATACTGTGCATCGGAATATCCATCATTGGCAAGCTTGGAATTGAGGTTATAGCATAATTCTTCGTCTATTCCCGTTATATCATTATCGTAGAAATAATCCACAATCTGATTTCCCGCATCTTTACAACCGCAGTCATAAGCTTTTTCAAGGAGTTTCAAAGCAATTTCCGGATTTTTCTCGGCACCGCCTAAACCATTGAAATGAAAACGAGCTTTTTCGGGATATGCATTTACACAACCGGCATCTGCTGCTTTGGTATAATATTCAAATGCCTCATGATTATCATGCTCAATGCCTTCACCATTTTCGCAGAGTTGTCCAAGATAATAATTCGCATCTTGATTACCATGCTGCGATGCTACCATAAAATTTTCAAAAGCTTTTTTGTGGTCTTTTACAACAACATCACCACTGTAATATTCCATTCCCATCAGATAAGCTGAAGTGCCATCGCCTTGAAACAATGCCTGCTGAAACCAGCCCATGGCTTTTTCTATGCTTTTTGCTGTGCCGTCACCGTCACGGCAGCACAATCCAACCATTCGCGAAGAGAGAGCATACCCTCCATTTCCCGCCTTTGCCCAGAGTTTATATGCCAGTTCTTTATTCTGCTCGACATATTCACCGAGGCTATAAATTTGTGCTAATTGGTATGTTGCCTCAACAACGCCTGAATTAGACGCATTTATCAGATAGTTCAGTGCTTCGTTAGTTTCTTCATCGGGTGAACCTCCGGGAATGAACATACAGGAGATATATTCGGAAAATCCCGATTCGGAACCATTGTCTATACACCTCTTAAACCAAGAAGCAGCCTTTCTCAAATCACAATCCACGCCAAATCCGTCCTTATAACAAAGACCAACTTGATACTCAGAAAGGACATTTCCATTCTCAGCCGCCTTTTCCCAACAATCAACCGCAGCAGAAGCATCAAGCACCGTGCCTTTGCCCTTGCTATAGCAAATGCCAAGATTAAAGAGTGCATCAGTATCTCCCATATCAGCCGCTTGCTTGAAATATGTAAACGCACTTTCGGCGTTTTCCTCTACCCCATCTCCGCTGTCATATCTGTATGCCAAGTCCAGCATCGCCTGCACAGCTCCGCTTGCTGCGGCAGCCTTCATATTCTCCAGACCGAGTGAAGGGTTAGTCTCAACACCATTTCCCTTGAAATACGCATCGGCAAGGTTATATTTGGCACTTGCAGAGCCAAAAGCCGCTCCTGCCTTGAAAAATGCAAATCCCTTGGTCTTATTCTCTGCGACACCATAACCGTTCATAAAGCAAAGACCCAATTGATTATTCAATTCTGCATTTCTTGGATCTGAAGAAAAGGCTTTCGTATAGTAAAGATACGCCTTCTTGTAATCCTGTTCTCCATCAATGCCAAAATAATAGGAATTTCCCACTTCGATAATTGATTGAAAATCACCACTATTCGCTTTTGAAAGCAATTCAGAATTTATCATAGCCAAATCTCCTTTACCTTATAATTACCACATTAATTATACCACTACTTTTTTTCGTTGTCAAGGGCTTATGGCTTTTTCAAAGGGCAAACAACTCACCCTCATTTTTTTGGATAGTTTTCCGGAAAACTATTGTATATGCGTTCAAATTGTATCAAATCCATGTGATTTTAGCTTATTTTGCTTGACATTCTTCTTTGAATGGTGTATAATAAGAAACACACTTTTCCGATGTTAATTTACTGTAAAAGGGAGATGAGCGATTTGATTTACGTTACCGGTGACACTCACGGATACTACGAACCTTTTCTCAACAGACTTGCACCTTATAACATTAAAGTGGGGGATACCGTCATTGTATGCGGCGACTTTGGCTTTGTATGGGGAGATCCCGAACACAATCTGTACCTGAGAAATCTTTCGGAGCTGCCGTTTACCATCGTTTTCTGCGATGGAAATCACGAGAACTTCGAGTTCCTGAATATGCACCCTCTCGAGCAGAACTGGAACGGCGGCACTATCCACCGCGTTGAAAAGAACGTCATTCACCTGATGCGTGGACAGATATACACTCTCGAATCCAAAACGTTCTTCACGTTTGGAGGTGCGTATAGCCACGATAAATATATGCGTCGTCCCCGCGTTTCGTGGTGGGAGGAAGAACTCCCCACAAAAGCCGAATATGAAACTGCTTCGGCTAATCTCGATTCTGTTGGCTACAAGGTCGATTATGTAATCTCGCACCAAATTCCGAGGTCATTCATTTATCAAGCGGGATTTACACCCTGCGATGATGATATGGAGCTTACCGGTTATTTCGATTGGCTCTACAGTGAACTGGATTTCTCCAAATGGTTTGCAGGTCACTACCACATAAACAAGCCGCTTGATGATGGCAAGATGAACTTGCTCTTTGACAAAGTGGTTTGTATTTAAGACACACTGCACAATGGCAATCAATCCGCCTTGTACAGAAATCTTATGTTTATGAAACTTTTGAGAAAATTGATGGTGTAAAAGTATTAAAACCAATTGATAAAAGTCAAAGTCATAGCATAACGGCGTAAGCTCATTCTTCGGAAATTTATATCATTCTTGACAAGAAGAACGGTGTATTTTGACAGTTGAGAGCGTTTGATAATAACCACTTGCCTAAATTGGATATCATTTTGAGAACACAATTTCCGAAATGGGCAAAATGTTTTAAGGCGTTACCGAGAAACAAATTGAAGATTATCTTTCATTCTACAAGAGGCATAGCACATAAACGGAAATCAATCAGCGATTTTATTGCAGGTCTGTCTTTATTACAAAACATATGTTTGAATATAATTGACGAATGGAAATCAAAGACCATTACCACAAATACGTAGTATGCCGCGACCCGCTTGCTTTGGGGAATTTGAACGGAATTGAAATCGTCCACATCGCAATTTTTTTGCTAAAAAAGATTGGTGATTGTGCTTGAAAAAGAAATGAAAATGTGGTACAATAACATTGCAATCGGTAGCT
>JBJESA010000222.1:0-8762 GCA_051882535.1 Oscillospiraceae bacterium | reverse complement strand
CATACAAAAAATTCTCGGACACAGTTCAATTTCCACAACTCAAATCTACACGCACGTTTCAATGGCAAAGCAGAAGCAAATTCTTTCGGACAAGCACCCTCGAAACAAAATCGTTATCTGATTATTTCACTGCTGTTTTTGAAAAATCCAACAGCTTTTTCTTCACCATATCCGCTCTGGTTCGACTTAATGGGAGTACTTCGTCATTCGCCAATTTAACAGTGTTCTTCTGAATAGATTCAATGTATCTCATATTCACAAGATAGCCTTTATGTACTCTTATGAAGCCCATATTTCTCAGGCGTTCTTCGTACAGCTTCATCGTACCGCACACTTTATCGGTGCATTGGTCGCATATCATCGTCACAGTATGCCCATTAACCTCAAAATATCTTATGCTATTTACAGACCTTGTAATCATTCTGTCGGGCGTCTTGAAATTCAAATACTCGTCCAATGAAGAAAAATAAGCATTCAAGCTTTTCGCCGCTTCAAACAGCTCCTGCTCCAGCTTGCTTTTCCTCACATATCTGAACGCATCATAGATATATCCCATATACGCAAGTTCGTTGTTGTTTGTCACAAATATAATCTTGACAGATTGGTTAGACTCACGGATTCTTTCGGCAAGTGCCATTCCGTCCAACTCGGGCATACCTATGTCCAGAAAGAAAGCGTCAAAATCTTCCCGTTTGCTGTCTGAAAGCAGAGTTTTCCCGTCCGTGTATTTCTTGATTTCGCATTCATCGGGGTAGTATTCGCTGAGCCTTTCTGCAATGTAATCGGTCATTTCACTTTCGTCATCACACACCGCAAACTTCACCAAGTAGTCTGTTCACCTGCCCGCGTTAATTTTAATAATGATTGTATATGCCGATTTGCTCTGTCCAGCCATTAAGTGGACAGAGCAATAACACATAAATTTTCCCCGCGACAGAAAACGCAGGTTTCAGATTAATTATTCAACTACTTCCGTATCGCTGTACGATGTGATAGTTTCGGTTTTGCCGTTTTCATCTGTCAGCGTAAACACAGACTTAAGGCGATACTTGCCGCTTGAAATTCCGGATTTTGTACTAGCCAAACGTACTACTCCATCATTTACAGTTTCTGTCCATGTAGCATCATCAACATCATTCCATATCCATAACCCCCAATACTTTTGCAAAGTATGAGTAACGGTTATTGTGACCGCATGTGAATCTGCCTCACTGATGCAGGTTGCAGTACCATTGGTAATATCCAATACTGACACAATTACGTTGGCAATTTTATAATATAACCCAATTTCTTCCTGTACAACCGTGTACGTATTTTCAGCAAATACTGCCGTACAAGGAATTGTACTCAGGCAAGCAAATGCTGCAATCGAAGCTATGATTTTTTTTGTTTTCATTATTTTTTCCCTACACTTTCTTAAAATTCGAGAGCAACCACTCTCTAAAAAACATATCTGCCTAATAAAGCAATTAGTGAATATAACTATTTATTCAAAATGAAATTTTGTTAAGATTGCACAATTCTAGCAAACGCTCTTTGTCTAGATTGGCACGAATTTCTATTATGTAATCTCCATTATCCCAAACCACAAGTGATTCAATACTATCAGACATACTTAAATCAATATATAAACCCATACTACCATTTATCCTCATTTCTTCGATACGATACCTCTCAGTGTTATATTTCGGTTTATACTTTGATTTAACCCATTGACGTAAACATAATCTCTGTTTTGTTAGTTTATTATTATAAACCGTGTAGATATCTACAAGAGATGAATTCAGATTAGCAATTTCAAACCCATCAGGAACATCTGACAAGGCATATCTGTAATCAACGGTTTGGGGACTGCCCTCAATGTTTTCGGCAAACATTTTCGTATAATCCGGATAGACCGTTCCGCTGATGTTCTCCGAAAAAAACATAATAACCCAACCGCAAAGAACACACGCAATCAGAATTATTGCCAATGCAATCACCAAACGCTGTCTAAAGCTGAGCCTGTGTCTGGCGTTGCTTTCCCGTACAATTGTGCACGTTTCCGGTTTTCTGAGCTTCCTTACGTTTCTGCTGTATCTTGCGAAAATCTTTTTCATTGCCAGTCTGTGGTGCAGAGAGAACTTGTGTTCGGGAGCATTTTGAAATTCGGCAAATTGAAGAGCTATTACTTCGCCCAGAACGCTTCGTAGAACTTCTTCATTCATATTGGCTGTTCCTTTCTTCAACAAATTTTCTGACGGCTTTTCTTGCACTTAGCAAACGCTTGTTAGCTGCGGCTAGTGAGATGTCCAGTTTCTCGGCTGTTTCATCAATTGACAGTTCGAAGAAACAGCGTAAAATCAGTACATCCCGCTGTGCCTCGGGAAGCTGCTTTACAAATTCAACAAGTTCATCCCTTGCAATCTTTCCCAATATATTGTTATCCAACGGTTCGTCTTCACACTCCATTTCTTCGTCCAATTCGTCCATTTTGACTTTGTGTTTAGAATTAAATTTGTCAATTGAGATATTTCTCACCATAACATTTGCGTATGCAAGCCTCTTTTCTTCGGGGATTGCAAATAACCTCTCTGGTTTATCCGCAATTTCAAGAAACACGTCCTGAATTACGTCCTCTGCGTCCATTTCATTATGTAACTTTGAAAGAGCAATCGCAAACAAGCTGTTCTTGTATTTCTCATAAAAAGCGGATAGTTCGTTTCTCTCTTCTTCACTTTCCAGAATAGCCAACGCTCCGGATATCATATTGTCCATCTCTCCTTATTGTTAATCTATGTCAGTATAACACAAAATAAACAAAAAGGCAAGTCTGCAACGAAGAATTGATTCCTATTTCGCATAGAGAGGACATAAACACTATGTCCGTCGCAATGATATACAAGTATGATTACCCATCTCCATGTCACTTCCTTTCTGTTCATCTTGTCGGACCTGTCAGTGGAAGCATACTTCAAACAAGAGGACTGCTTTCATTATAATATATCCCTGTTCACTTTTCAAGCCACTGTTGCACAAGATGTTCATTTCTTGCCCAACTGGTAAATAAATCTGTGTTTTGGCTAAAAACTAATACAGCTGATTGTTCATATTTACCTAAAATTGATAAAATATTATGTTTCACTGCTGAAATCGTGGTCCGTTGTAACTCAACCAATCAGGCAATGAACACTCCAAACAAATCTATCCACATATTTTTTTAAAGTTACACTGTAAAGGAACTATTCCTTATTCTGAAACTCAACCGCGCTCTCAAAATTTATCACGCCGTTAATGTGCCGAACCTCGTCAACACACATTGCGTGCAGTTCGCGGAGAGTATCCTCGTCAACGTCATTCGCGGCGGCAAGGGTGTGCGAGATTATTCCAAGCTCAACGGCAATTTTGAAAAGATTTCGATTGATTCGTTGCTCCGTTCCGTTGATAACAGCCTCCACCGAAGAAGTAATCCGCGGTGACAGGTAATTCACGTTCTTTTCCTGCTTAAGAAAGCCGATATAGAAATTTATCGCTTTCTCGATGAATTCGCTTCGAGATGCACAGTTGTCCTCTGCAAAACGCAAATTTACCTCTTTCATTGTCGCCGGATACACCCATAACGGGAACTTAATCTTGTTCGGAAACCCCTCGGAATTTCCCTTAACAATCATGTTTTTTGAGGTTTGCAACCCCGATTTTTTCTGTTTTCCCATTTTACAACCCCTCTCAAATTTTTCAATATTCGTGATTGCGGCGGGCTTTGCCCGTCCGCTGTGTTCGGGGCGACCCCGCCCCTTTAACTTGCATAAAAATCATACCCCCGTACAGTCCCCGTGCCAATCGCAGAGGAGTTTCGCAAACTCTGCGAAAATCGTCACAAATACGCACGAGGACTGCTCAAAGGTAAAACTACCCTGCTTCTTGCAGAAAATCGCACACAGCTCGACACAACCGCCTTAAAATCGGTCACGGCTTATCGGTCAGTTTTGTGAAAGTGCGTTTCGGTTTAGCTTCGTTCTGCTGTTTTGATGTCATTTCGATAAAATCACGCACATTTGGTGGGACAATCTTGCCGTAAAGCTGCTCGGCGAACTTGCTGACCTCGTCCTCAAGCGAAGAATTTTTCTGTGCAAGATACATATTCAGAGCAACAATTTTCTTGTCGTTAAGCGAGATAGTCACAGTGTTTTTCATAGCTTACCCCCTAAAATCCAATTAGCGTTAAGCCCATATCCTGCTCAACCTCGTCCTGCGAAATGCTCTCAGGAACGGCGAATTTCTGCAAATATTTCTCGCACAAATCATCGGGCAGTGAGCAAAATTTATCCCCGCTCTCCCCGCAAATAAAGAACGGTCCGGCAACAATTCTGTCGCCGAACCTGCGATTGCAGCGTTTTCCGCCGTAGGCGGATAATGCGTCCATTCCGATAAGTTTCGCTTCCTCGTTTCCGACCATTACGGCACGAGGCTAATTAAGGTAATAAATTGGCTCGCTTCATGATTTCAAATAAGCCGTTTAAGTAAAATTAAAGGGTTCTTGTTAAATGTTGCAATTATTCCGAGATACAGCCTTTCCGTCATCACGAATAATAAGCCCGGTAACTACGTAATCAGAGTAGTTAGGCTTAAATGGCACAAAAGTTGTAAGTTCTCCTGTTAACAATGAAAATTCCGCATAAGCATATGACATATCACAAGTATTTTCCATAATGCCGCAAAAAGTGTCACCAATACAATAACTTTCTTTTCCTTTAGTGCTAAAATAATAATTTGCATTGTCGGGGAAAGAGATTACAGAAACACCCTCTTTGGAAAAAGCTGTACCTGAATAGTCAAATCTATACTTGTACAAAAAGGTATTATTGCTGTATCCGTCAGAATTATATTTATTGTAAAGAAGGAGGATTCCGTCCTCGGCACAAAATACTTGCTGAACACCCGCAATATCCTCAATTTTTATATTTGAATATTGCTTTGTTTCAAGATTGTATGCGGTAAGCCAACCGCATTGATCATTGAGCTCATCAGATATACAAAAGAGAGTTTTGTCCTTAATGAAAATAGTATTTTCTTTAACGTCCCTCTCGATATCGTTCAGCCCCATACAAGAAAATGGTATCTCAATTTCATCATATGTCGTATTGTCACCCCACACAAAACTTCGAATGACAACACTCATACCCTTTGCCTTTCTTGGGCAATTAAAAACAAAAAGCCGTTCATCTGTAATCTGCATTGATTTAATGCCGGTTATTGTATGCTTGCCGCCGAGAGCAATTTCCAGAAATTCATCACCGATGCCGTAAATCAGAGTTTGTTCCTCATCTGCCAAAAGGAGTGCACACCTATCACCCAGTTCAGAATAAAAATAGGGTTGTCCTACAGTCGTCAAAGCCTCATCAAATGATTTTGTCCCTGTCATTTGATTCAATGAATTTATAGGACAATAGCCTGACGCAGCAAAACAAGCATTATTGGATTCGCTCACATACTCGGAAGAAATATCAATCGAAACACTATTATTGTATTGGAATACCTGCGTCATACCAATCTCAACAACTCGGCTCTTCGGCATTTCACAAACATCAGCGTTATACTTGATATACTTCTTTTTTGTAACATCAAAATCATCAAAGTTTGCAAGCAAAGGATTTGTAGTGTTTGTCGTGTGTTCTCTTGAACCTCTGCTGCTACACCCAGACAATAAAACTGTGCAAATGGAAAGAAAGAGAATGAAAAAATTCTTCATACAGCGTTATGCTTCCTCACCCCAAACATAAGGTTCACTGTGACCCCAACCGTGGGTATATTTCATCGTAAGTTTATCGGAATTTTCGATGACATAATCACTCGGCAAAAATGTTCCGCCTATAAAGCTATCAGCCCAATAACCTTGGAACTCAATACCGTTAGCGTTATAAGCCTTCAATATCAGAGTGGCACAATTCACGTAAATCCCATTTCGTCTGTTTGCATGTATAGCGTATTGCCAACCTACCAAGTTATTCTTTGCATAGTCAACAATCTTTTTGCTAAGAGCATCATCCCCATTCTTGGGGTTATCGTTTTTAACCTGATTGCACTCATAAATTCTCAGGGTTTTACAATGCCTCCACACTGTCTCCATATCGGCATATACACTAAGTCCTGTTGCACCTTTTAAACCGCCTATTTTCGGTCCGTAATGCTCCACGGTCTTGCCATCACCACACGCAAGTGCAGCGTGACCGTGATCTATATTCAATGTTGTGCAATCCCTTGTGATAAGTATGTCAGCAGCCGAAGCTTTTCCTTTTACTTCATTCCAAAGGCTATCGGTCATCGAATAATCAAAGTCAACCCTTGCACTATATGTTTCCGCAAGTCCTAAAGAATTAACATCTGCGGAGTACGTATTATTTTCAGTACTGATGTACACAACATTCTCCATATAATCTTCTTGATTTATGTCGTATGTACCGTCATTGGCAATCTGATAATCATATATTACCTCGTAATTGCTCGCAAACGCTGTCAACGAAATGGTACCAATAACTGAAAATGCCGAAACAACGGCAGTTAATTGCTTAAAAAATGATTTTCTCATAGTGTTCCTCCTAAACGTAAAAAATCTGCGGCATAATCAATTCGACATCATACAGCAATTAGAACATCCCGGTTGCCTTTTTGTCGAGCAGATAATCCCTTTTCCACTAATGTTCTGTGCCTATGCCCAATTAAGGCACTTTCTGCTCATTGCTGTAAATAGTGATAGTTTCGCTCTCACCGTTTCCGTCCGTCAATACAAATACTGACTTCACTCGATATGTTCCGCTGTCAAGACCACTCTTAGAATTTGATAGGTAAATCGAACTGCCGTTAATATGCTTGCTCCAGATTGCATCATTTACATCGTTCCATATCCACAAGCCCCAATACTTTTGCAAGGTCTGTGTTACGGTAATGCAAACGGCATCGGTACCTTCTGCTATGCTTGTACAGTACGCTGTTCCGTTTTGAATTTCCAAATCGGCTGTACAACTGTTTGCAATCACATATGCCGGCGAAATGTCTTCATTTTCCAACGAGTTCACAGTTACTGTGTCGGCATAGGTATCAACGCTAAAATTCAAGCACAAGATGACTACTGCTAAAAGCGAAACTATCCGTTTTTTGAATTGCATTGTCAACTCCTCCTCTCTTTGCGTATTTAGAGGTTTTTCTCCCTCTATTATATACATCTTCTGAGAAGTGAGTTTTGGTAGGTCAAATTTAAAATATTTTTAAAGTTTGGCAATATTCAACAAATCCAATGTGCTGTTTTTGTCCAAATCTGCTGATATTTCGATTATGTAATCCCCGTTATCCCAAATAAAAACAGTATTATTCCGGTTATCACTGCTAAAATCTATATACAATCCCATTTTGTCGTTTATACTAATTTCCTCAAATGTGTTTTTTTCGGTGTTGTAATGCGTAGAGAAATGTGTCTTGACCAATTGCTTAAGAGTTATAACCTGTCCTGTGGAACTATTCATATAAAGTGTATAGACGTTAGATAGTTTCACTCATTGCCGTTTATCCCTTTCTCGATGAAATTTCTGATGTTTTTTCTTGCCATTTTTAAATGCCAATTTACCGTTTCGCAGGATATTTCCAATTGTTTGGCTATATCGCTGATTGACATACCAGTTATAATACGAAGTTTGTAAACAGTACGCTGCTGTTCGGGTAAAGTGAGTATGTATTTTATAAGTTCATTACGAGTGACTTTTGCGAGCAAGTCATCTTCTATTCGCACACTCTCGTCAACCATTTCTTCATCCAGCTCTTGAAGTTTGTTTGTCCGATTACGCTCCTTTTTGAACGTACTTATAGCGGTATTGCGAACAAGAATGTCAGCAAATGTGACCCTTTCTATTTTGGGAATGTTAAAGAATATTTCGGGTTTATCCGCAATATCAGAAAAAACCTCTTGAATTACGTCTTCGGCGTTTTCCTTGTTCTTGACTTTTTGCATAGCTAGATATATAAAGCGTTTATAATTTTCTGTGTAAAAGATTTGAAGCTCATTACGCTGTACTTCGTCAGCGATTATCGAGAATGAAACATCAACCATATTAAATCACCTCCTCTGCCGCAACATCAAACCGTTGAGATAATAACACTTTGTCGTATTATAGCATATAATTATAGATTTTGCAAGTCATATCAGCAATAAACAAATCATTACAAACCAAGTTGCCAAAGGTTATAACTAAAGCCTCAAAAATACCGCTTTTGCGTCTGACCGTGTTCCGTACGGAACAAAGAGCTTGCCGTATTTGGTGTCGAACTCTTTGCCGGAACTTAACAGCTTTCTGCCCTCCTCGGCGAGCCATTCTCTGTCCTCAAGCTCGGAAGTTGGAACACCGCCGCGAATGTTGAGAATATGCGTCAGTCCTGACCTCTCAAGGTCGTCCGCGTCCTCAATCAGCGTGAATCGCGGAAGATTGAAGGTGAGGTTAATGATGTTTTTCAAATCCTTCATCTCCAACTCACCACACGACAGCACTGCGAGAAACTGGTTTTGCTCCCTCTTGCTCATTCCATATATACGTTTTCCGAGATAGTTCAGTGCGTCAAGGCTAACCTCGAAACCCCTCAGCACGGACAGCTCCGCCGGTTCAATTTCAATAACCGTTCCCACGGGCGAAAGATGCTCCGGATTGACGCCTATCTCGCTGAGCTTTTTCGAGAGTTTCTTTTCCGAACAGGGAAACCGTATTTTTGTTCTGCGTGAACCGTTTTGTATTGTTGCTTCT
>JBJESA010000221.1:0-8800 GCA_051882535.1 Oscillospiraceae bacterium | reverse complement strand
AAACGCACTCCGCGTTCGCCCACATACGTCTGATATCCGTTGACGGTGGACATAATGAAGTCGTGTGCTCCTGCCTGCTTCGCCGCTTCGATTACTTCTTCTTCGGTTGCACCGGGCTTTCCGTAGGCGATGTTCTCAAAGATAGTGCCCGAGAACAGGTACACGTCCTGTTGTACGATACCGATATTTTGTCGGAGGAACTTCAAATCCAGCGTCCGAACGTCCACACCGTCCATCTCCAGCGTTCCCGCCGCAACGTCGTAGAATCGCGGGATAAGGTTGCAGATAGTGGTCTTTCCGCCGCCCGACGGGCCTACCAGAGCCACCGACTGCCCCTGCTTTACCTCAAGATTGAGATTATTGAGAATAAGCGTGTCGGGGTCGTCCGCATACGCGAATTTTACGTTCTTGAACGTGATATTTCCCTTAAGATTATCCATTGTAATGGGCTTTTCGGGGTTTACGATGTCAGGTTCGGTGTCGATAACCTCGAAGAACCGCTCAATACCCGTCATTCCCCTCTGGAACTGCTCGGTGAACTCCACGATTTTGCGGATAGTCGCCAGCAGAGTGGTGACATACAGAAGATACGCCATAAAGTCCGCAGGCGTAATCGCTCCATTCAGCAAAAACAAGCCGCCCGCAATAATTACGGTGACGTACATCGCACCGTCAAAGGTGCGTGTCATTGCGTGGAATGTACCCATGCGGCGGTAGTTCTCCTTCTTGATGGAAAGCCACTCCTGATTGCCCCGCTCGAACTTCTCCATCTCGGCTTCCTCGCCCGTAAAGGATTTCACCACGCGGATTCCAAGCAGACTGTCCTCCACCTGTGCGTTTACTTCGCCGATTTGCTGACGGTTTCGTCTGAAAGTCGCACGGAGCTTGTGGTTGTACTTGCCGCAGACAATCGCCATAATCGGCAGTACTGCGAAAATAATCAGAGTGAGCGGCACATTTATCGTACACAGGATAACAAACGACACCGCGATTTTCAGCCCCGCAATAAAGAACTCCTCGGGGCAGTGGTGTGCAAACTCCGTCACATCGAACAAGTCGCTCGTGATGCGTGCCATCAGTTGTCCGACCTTGGTCTGCGAATAGTAGCGGAACGACAGCTTTTCAAGATGCGAGAAAAGAGCCGTTCGCATATCCGTTTCTATTCTCGCACCCATAACGTGACCGACATTTGACATAAAATACGAAGCCGCCACGTCAATCACACGGAGAACGAGATATACTGCCGCCGTTTTTATAATCAGTTCTAACGTGAGTTTGGAAATGTCATCTCCTGCTACCTGTGCGATGTTTCTCACCAGCATCGGCAGAACAATTTCGCATAATGCCGTCAGCGAGGCACATATTAAATCCAGAATGAGAATATGAACATACGGTTTAAAATACGGAATAAACCGTTTTATCAGCTTAGTTTGTTTCATAAAACAATCCTTTCCAAAATTCGTCACTATTAGTATATCACAAATCTGAAATTTTTGCAACCGCCTTGACAATCTCATTAAAAAGGGATATAATATCTCTAAAGCAACTGCAAATAGGAGAACATTATGAAAAAACTTCTGCTTGTATACAATCCACACTCCGGAACAGGAACTATCTCCAAATACCTATCCGAAATAATCACGATACTCACTGTCGGCGGCTACGAAGTCACCGTTCACCCAACCTCTGCCCCGCGTGACGGTCAGGACTACCTTGCCGAGCACGGCGGCGATTACGATATTATCGTCAGCGGCGGCGGGGACGGTATGCTCCACGAACTCGTGAATGCGGCTGTCCGCCTCGACCCGCCCCGCCCGTGCGGGTATCTCCCCGCAGGTACTGTCAACGACTTCGCCAACTCCCTCGGAATCCCCAAGGATATCACCAAGGCGGCACATAATATTGTCAACGGGCATTTTATCAAGGTTGACGCGGGAAAGTTCGGAGAGCGGTATTTTTCGTATGTTGCGGCATTCGGTATGTTTACCGATGTCAGCTACTCCACCGACCAGAAAGCGAAAAACATCTTCGGTGCGGCAGCATATTTGATGAATGCACTGAAATCTCTCGATATTCGCCGCTTTATCGAAACCTCCGCCCATCTTTCCATCACCGCAAACGGGGAAACAATCAATGAGGAGATAATTTTCGGATTATGCGGCAACACATACTCGGTTGGCGGCTTGCAGAACGTTGTACCGTACGGTGCGGATATGCAGGACGGCTTGCTTGACGGGTTGTTTATCCGCACTCCCAAAAATCCTATTGAGCTTCAGAATATCAACTTTGCACTTCTTAACCGAAAATTTGACGACTGCGAGCATATTATCTGTATCAAAGCCCCCTCGTTCACTATTGTTTCCGATAAGGAGATAGCGTGGACGCTGGACGGCGAGGACGGCGGCAAAACCACCTCCGTGGAAGTTTCCGCTCAGCGTGAAGCATACGAGATAGCAGTCCCCCAGGGCGTATCGACACCGCTTGAAGTATTATAGAAGAAACCGGCAAGCAAACGCTTGCCGGTCAGTCTGTCGAAAAACTTTTTGGGGGTCTGGGGGCTTGCCCCCAGAACGGGGGAGTGGGGTGCGTTAGCACCCCCACAGAATAAGAAAGATAGCCCCCTCCCCCTTCGGGGGAGGGGGTTGGGGGTGGGGGGTGCCTCTCGCAGAAAAAAGACTTTTTCGACAAGCTGACCGGCAAGCAAACGCTTGCCGGTCTTTTCTTTGTATTAAATCTTGAACTTATCAATTTGCGACTTAAGCAGCCTTGCTTCATCGTTGAGGTGAGCACAAGCGGCAGCGGTTTCTTCCGCAGTTGCCGAGTTGTGCTGAACAACAGACGAAATACGTTCGATTCCGATTTTTACCTGTTCGATGGAAGAAGCCTGGTCGTTTGAAGCCTCGGAAATCTGGCTGATATATTCGTTGGTCTTGGTGGATAACTCCATAACGTCCTTCATTGTGACGGAGGTGCTCTTTGCGATAACCGAGCCCTTGCTTACGGAGTCGATTGTCGAGTGGATAAGTGCGTTGGTTTCCTTTGCACTCTCCGCACTCTTTTCGGCGAGGTTGCGAACCTCGTCCGCGACTACCGCAAATCCTCTGCCTGCTTCTCCTGCACGTGAAGCCTCAATCGCTGCGTTAAGTGCGAGAATGTTCGTCTGGAACGCGATATCGTCAATCGCCTGAATAATGTCAAGAATCTTGTCCGACTTTTCCTTGATTTCGTCCATTGCGGCAAGCATATTCTTCACTTCGTCATTCTGAACGCGGATACGCTCGCAGCTCTCGGCGGATATACGTCCCGCTTCGTCGGCATTCTCGGCGGTGTTCTGAATTTTCTTGGTGATGGTGTTAATGGTGGAGGAGAGTTCCTCAATTGCCTCGGCTTGCTGCTGAGTGCCGTTCGACAATGCTTCTGACCCCTCGGAAATCTGGTTTGAACCTTCTGCAACATCTGACGAAGTGCGGTTGATGTTGCTTATGATATCGGAAAGCTGGGTGTTGATGTGGTTGAAGGAATCGGTGAGTTCAGCGAAGTCGCCGATATACTCAACCTTAGGCTGTGCGGTGAAGTCACCGGTAGCCATATGCGACAGCACATTCTTTATATCCGTGATATACTCGTCCAGCGTGCCGGCAGTGTTGTTCAGCGTCTTTACGAAGTCGCCCATTTCGTCATTCGCCGTCGCATAGCGGGATTCTGTCTTTGAAAGAACGCCCTTGTCCATCATTTCGGCAAGCCGCTTTGCTTCGCTGAGCGGCTTAATAAGCATTCTCGATGTAATAGAGCTGATAATGAATATCGAGCCGGAAATTACAACCAGTGCCACAATAACGGTGACGATTATCATTCGTGCAGTGAGTGCGTCGCTTTCTTTCATAGATACACCCGCGAAGTACGCTCCCGCCACATTGCCGTCAAGGTCAAACAGCGGTTCATAAGTCACACTGTGGCGTTCGCCAAGGACTTCGGCAACGCCGCTGTATGTTTCGCCCGCGTCTATTACCTTTTTTGCAACTCGGTCGGGCATATCTGTGCCAATAAGACGCTCGTTGTTCTCATCAACAAAGGTGGTGCTGATACGTGTTCTTCCGCAGAAGATAGTCGCTTCGGTTTCTGAATTTACCTTTACCAAATCCAGCCAGTCGTTTGCGTCAAGATACATACCGACTACACCGAAGAATTTTACCGCACCGCCGCTTGTTACGGCTTTTCTGCACTGAATGGTAAGTCCCGCATTGGAGTCAATAACGACACCCATGTAGTCGGGCGTTGTTTTATCAAGTGAGAAATCGGCAAGTTTGTAGTTCTCGGTCTGCCAATAGGGAGTGCCGTCTGCAAAGAAGAAGGCGGCAAACTCGCCCTCGCTTTTGGCACGATCATTAAAAAGCTCGGTAAGCTCGTCCGTACCAAGCATAAGTGTTCCCGATACGTCTATGTATTCGGCGGTACTCTCAATACGTTCAAAAATATCGTCAAGGCTGTTTTTCAGTGAATTCATACCGGTATGTGCCATTGAAGCCATTATCTTGTTACTTTGCGACATCGACATTGCAGCAGTTACAATGCTGACAGCAAGCACTGTTAAGGTGATACAAACGATAATCGCCAATAGTAGTTTTCTTCCGATTCTCGAGTTCATAATATTTCTCCTTTTCTAAAAAATTTGAAATATCACATCATACGCTGATGGGATTGCAGATAAGTCAAAGGTAATCTGCGGGTGCTTATTTGTTCTCCATAAGGCGACGCAGGAATGTTTGTGCAGCTTCTGTTACCTTGCTGTACTTGGCGTCCTCGCTGTCCACCACATTCTGGAAAAATCTTTGCAGCTTGGAGTTTGAGCTTTGCGTGAGCGAGCGATGGGAAACGTAATCGTGTGCCGCGATAAGCTCGGGGTTGTCCATAACTGCAATTGCGAAGTCCACAAAACGATTGGGGTCTGTGAACTGAAGAAAGTTGCAGGCGATAACAATGCTTGAGTAGAAATTCGGTGAGATTATGACCTCGCCGTTGCACTCAACATCGCCCGCTAACAGACAGTTGAGTTGTTCGTCCGAGAGGGACTTGATTGCGTAAGCGGACTCCAGCATTTCGCAGTCCGGCATAGTGTCCGCTTTTTCCAAAACGGAGTGCGGCAGGACATTGTTGCTGAGCGTCTTCTTGCTGGTGTTAGAGAGCTTTGCGGTAAGCACGTCAAACTGACGCGGCTTATACTCGGGCTGAGTGGTGAGAATATATCGCAGCATCTCCTTCGGGAACAGCTCAAGCGGGATTTTAATAGACGCCCCCCTGAATCCCGTTATGCCCTCGGGATAAATCACCTTCGAATGGGATTTGCGGGAGGAGTTCTCCTTTTCGGGCTGCTGTTCGGCGGGTTTCTCCGCGGACTCGTCAGCAATCACAGCACCGTCTTCGGGTACCTCCGCAACAGGGGCGGGGGATAGCTCAATGGGGTCGACATAAGGCATATACACTTTCTCAATAACCAGACATCTGAAAGGAACCTCCTTCTCAACGCAGGCAACCGAGCCGTGATGCCCTTTAATAAGCATCGAATGAAAACCCGAGAGGTGATACACAATTCCCTGTACAGGGCGATTTTTCACAGCGTCTTCCAAAGCTGCTTTGACTTTGGGAACATAGTAGTCAAGCGGCTGTGTGGGAACGAGGAAACACGGCTTAAAGACGTTGTTCTTTACCAAACGGTTCCTTTCCGCTGTGCCGTGTACATCGTGGGGAATGTTGTATGCACCCCAGAAATAAGTCCCGCTTCCGTCCGTGGGGTAGTACTCCGAGAAGTAAAGAGCATATACGCCGTCCTCCAGCAACCCGAGAATTTCGCGGATTGCATTTATGGGGTGCTCGGAATCGCTGTTGAGTTTCTCAAAGCAGGCGTCGATGGTCTTTTTGATTTCGCGGTCGTAGTTGGAGTAGCCGGGGCAAAGGGAGATGAGCTTATCCGTCTGCTCATTGCCGTGATTGGGGCAGAGAACGGTGGCAATCGGGTCGCTGCCAATGAAGAAAAGTCTGGTTTTGGTGCCTACTCCGCCAAGACCAAGATAGCCCGCATTGCAGGTGCCGATAGCAGCTTCTCCATTTTTTACCGAAATCAAGGTGGCATCCGTGCCGCCGATTGTTAAGGTTTCGGATTTGATTTCAACGCTCACAAGAAAACCTCCTTTTTTTCTTTATCTCTGTTCAAGGTGCAGTGCGATAATATCCGCCACTGAGCCGACCTGCTTTTTGTCAAACGCTTTTTTGGGGATATACGCTGCGGGAGCATTGTTCTTGTAGAGAATGAACATCTTATCCGACTCAACGAAGTACTCCATCTCGCTCCATGGAATGAGATCTCTGCCTTTATAGACGCAGGATTCACAGGTAGCAAACCCCGCTCTGCTCACCACAAATGTGATAATCTGCTTTGTAGCGAGGTCGGTGCTGCACATACTCTTAACCTTCGCCCTTGCAACAAGATGGGTGATGATGTACACCAATACCGCGATTATTCCGCCCGAAACCACCGAAATCGGCACGAAATACAAAATATTCTCGCGGTTTATTCCAATTAAGTAATGAAGAATGCCCAGCGTGACAAATGCAATAAGCAATGCCACCAGCCACAGCAGCTTTACCATTTTGAAGTTCAGCAGGGCGATGAAAGCGGCGGCAGTTTCGTTCTCGTCAAGCATACCCTCGCCAACGTAGATTTCCTTTCCGGGTGAACATTCGCGATAGCTGCTTTTAAGCGGGAACATACGGCGTTCGTGTCTGTAGGAGAAGCTATACTTGCTCTGCATACACTCGATAATGGTGATTGCCTTAAGCAAGTCCTCTTCGGACTTGAACATTCTGTATGTAACCGTATAACTCTTAGTACCCGTAATAACCTTAATCTCGTGCTTTGAGATATCAACCGCACGGACAAGGTCCCAGCTATATACCAAAGGAAGTTCCGCACCGAGCGAGAAAGCGGAGAACACGTTTCCCATGATAAATGTATTGCCCGTTTTTTCGTCGCAGGCTGTAACAGCGGCAAGGTCGCAGAAAGCCAAATAAGACACCTTCTTTTCATTGGAATATACATACTTTATTTTATTATATCATATTCCGTATAAAAAAGATAGTGGTTTTTGAAAAAAAGTTTGGATAAATTCCCGAAAAACCTCGCAAAAGAAAACAGGGAACCCGAAGATTCCCTGTCGAAATAGTCATTCACCGCCTTGCCGTAAGATGCAAGATAAAACCCGCTAATGGCAGGGTGGGTAAGATCGCCCAACGTGTTCACGCTCCCGCCAACAATTCCCGAAGGAAAAGGAGGTCTGCAATCCGACGCCGGAGCCGAAATCCCTTTTTACAATGTGTTGGATCATACTAGCACACATATGCAAACAAGGCAGTAGAATTAAAAACCGGTTTATTTGACGATACCCGAAAATCGGTTACCGTCTGACGGTATTTTTCCGCTTACGCGAACGAATATTCGCACAATGAAAAAGCAAATTATTCCGAGTCGTCCTGTATATCAAGCTCGGGAAGCTCAGCGAAACGCTTCAGGAACATCTCGCCCGCCTTTTCGTATTCAGCGTCATCGTCTACAGTGGAGAGCATGGATTCGCCGTTCTCGTCGATAATTTCCTTGAGAACTACAAACTCGGAAGCACCCTCTTCCTCGTCAAAATCCGCGGGAATCAATGCGAAGTATACAACGCCGTCAAGCTCCGCTCTGTCTACAAACTCGAAGCGAGTAACATTTCCGTCTTGATCTTCAAGTTCGATAATGCCCTCGTCCTCGTCGAGGTATGCGTTTTCGTTTTCGTCGAGCATTCTCTTTGCTCCCTTCGTGTATATTCAATTTGGTTTTGTCAAACTCAACAATAATATTGTACACCAAAAAACCTCGATTGTCAATAGGAAATTTATGAAAAATCCCTAAATTGCCCGCATTTTCCGCATAATCATTAAAACTCGCTAAAAAGTGAGGAGAAAATATATACAAAATGCTATGTGGAAAATTAAAAAAATCTATTGACTTTATACAAAAGATGTGGTATTATATATTCAAGGAAAGGGAACCGAAGACAAGTCGGGAGGCCGATACGGTGACCTACCTAATTAACGAAAGGAGAGCTACTCCGATGGGTTGCTGAGTTTGAAGCCAAGGGCTAGGTAAGTTGGTTGATTCGACAAGACGATTGCACGCAGTGCGGTAATACGTAGATAGTCGGATACGATTGGCAAAGCTCAAATCTTTGAAAGAGGTACACTCCGATGGCTTGAAAGTTCGACCGAGAGAATTTAGCTTTAAGCAGAAAGGAAGCGAGTCCGATGGAAAGTATAGAATCATCTGAACAGTGTCTGCGGAGTCGCACTCCGTTGCTCAGGGAATGAAATAGTACGATGATTGCACGGAGCTCTTAGTCTCTCCGCAAGTGCAAATCCGTAATAACGAGGCGTTTAGCCGTTTGAAAAACCGCTGAGGCTTCGGATATACCCGCAGACATTCTTCCGCTTTACGCGTTTACATAGATAAGCCCTGAAGAAAGAGGTGGTTATCATGTACGATATAACGAAGGTGGTTACTAAATAGTGCGGGAGGTAGATTCCAATGTCTTGTGAAAGTTCTTACTTAAAAGATTTTTGATAAGGAGAACGGTCCAATGTAATACTTGGAATATTATATCGAATTACAATTGAATATAAGTGAATCCCCGCCGTGGTGCGGGGATTTCAGGCTGTCGATAAAGGCACATCTGCTTCGTCAACGGCACCACGGCAGCCACAAAGGCTAGCC
>JBJESA010000220.1:0-8816 GCA_051882535.1 Oscillospiraceae bacterium | reverse complement strand
CAACTTCACCATCTTGTATTCTGTCATCAACAATTGACATAAAAGAATTCATGTCATTTAATAACGTCTCATATTCATTATCTTGATTTACATTACATATTTCACTTAATGATGAAGATGCTTGGTCCTAAAATAAAACATTAACACCAAAACAAACGGACGAATTCTCTTTATCAATAATATTCTGAATCTGAATTTCATTAAGGATATCATTATCATCTAAACATAAAAACTATAAAACAAAGAGACTTTCTTTATTGACTTCATCAATCAATTCTTGAAGATTGTCAACTTGGTTTTTTCTATATTATATACTAGATAATATAGTACATGATAGAAAATGATGCTTCAAATATGACATTGGCTGTAAAGTTTGGTGATGAGAATACTGATCTCATAAAGTCCACAATATTAACTTTTGATTCATTTGTTAGTGAAAAATCATCATCATTATAAAATAATGGATTGTGTAATGCCTGGTTTAAAAAATCAACAGTAAATCGGAAAACAGAAGAATCCTCAACACAACATCCTGTATAATTAGCTTAGTAACAAAATGACTCACTCGAAATCTGGTGTATAACGTTTCTTTGTTTAATTGACATTCTAGACATATACAAAAGAATAAATTATAAACTTAAGAGAAGACAGTAAGTCTTGTTTCTCTTGATCTGATAAAAAGCCAATATCTAGATGATATATCAATTTGACTAAAGAAACTCTCAACATTGCTAACTATCATGTTAAGATAATCTTCATATGCTTGATTATCTATAGAAGAATTATATTTCATTCTAAAGAAATTCCTTGTAAAACAATAGTAATTCCAACTGTTTAACAACAAATATTATTAGCTAAATAAATTACTAATATATGGAATGATTATCCATCATACGGAATACACATCGATAACTTAGATTATAAGTAAGTAACAATACAATATTATATCACTAAAAAAAAATATATATAACACTCAAATCATATATGAAATTCTATCCAATCTTTTCTCTAGCCCCATTTCACGGATCACTGTAAATAGCAAACTACTACCATTCAATTTACATTACTTTCACTATTTTACATAATAATTACATACTATTATTAGTCAATTCCATAATTAATAGAATTCAATAAAAAAGCGGTATATCATAATCTCTACTTATTCAAATATCTTTGAAATCACTCTTTAACCGTTTTCAACTATCTTTACAATACAATTCATAGCAATCGCAATGATAACAACTGTCCTTATCTTTACTCCAGTTATCATAACTCTCTATCTTCCTCATAACTACTATGGTCAAACTTCATATAAACACTAGATGACTGAGAAAACAAATGGGACTCACAAATTCATAGTTAGAACATTGAATGAACCAATTCATCAATTAATGTAAATATAATCGACACTGCTATAACATCGTTGAATATTATTGCAAGAGGATAAAGATTATCCATTCCATAAGTTAGCACTAATCCAACATTACTATTATATTATACTATTGATTAAAAATATAATATCCAAATATTTGATAACCATCTACTCTACCAACAAAACACCTTTCCAACATGATATATCATCCATTCTTGATTTTCAATTGATTTATATTATGCCTCTTTATAAGAATATGATATAATAATATCTATCAATTCATCGATTAATCAATCATCTATAGTCTTCACAAATAATTTTACTTTTATCAAATTAATTATTCAATAATTAATTCAATTCTTAAGATAAATGACCATGTTAATAATAGAGTCAACATCAACCAAAACTCTTTTCCTATCGAGCTTATATTACATATACCATATAATAGAGAGGAAAAATAAAAAAATAATTACCACAAGAGCCAGATATAACACCAAATCGGCATCTACACTTCAGATTCACTATTTCTTCAAATATTATATCATATATCTAATATACAATAATAATAATTTGGTATATATCCACTTCGAATAGGAACCACCTGCATCTCATGACCATGTCTATCCAAGTTATATTTACATTCCCTTCAGATACAACCAGTTATATTAAATTCAATCCAATATGAAGAATGTCAAAAAAACAATTTCAAGTATATCTTGTCAATTACCAATTCTACCAAAACAATATTCATACAGAATGTTATTTATATACTTTTTACCTCTAATGAATAAAGATAAAACCAATCCAAGACAAGATCATGAAATCGCCAAGAAATGTTCATTCAAGAGTTTTGACATTACCATTTATCTTCGAACCTTCTTTTTATTCTTTTCCTCTAATATCATACGAAATCAATACATGCTAGTAACTTGATTTAACCAAAGATTTCTCTCCAATCAAGAGACTTGTATAAAACCTATAACAACTAAAAACCTTCTAACTACTTCTTCTTTCATCAGAATAAATGAAATGGTTCAAGTCCATGAAATGTCGATATTTGCCACTAGCTTATTTGAAGAGCTATTGATTTGCAAATATACTTATTACACCATTTACTATAAATTTGATATTATGATTTTCCGATATTTCATGTTGATCTTTTTCCTGAAATATCTCATCTAGGAGACAGTAAATAAACTTGAAATAAATACAACTTCTTTCTTATTAATTATTCTATCTAACCATGTATTATCTTCTTCAATGATATTTCCAATTCTTTGTTTCACTAAGAAGGGCTCGTCAGGCAAACGGGACCTTAGAAGCAATAATCATATGATAGTAATTCCAAAAATGATAATATGAAACGATAGGAAATTGGGTCAGGGGTCGCATCAACAATGACAGGGGTTCAAACCGATTCCTTAATTCTGTTCGTCCTTTGAGTTCACGGGAGTACAGGGAAGCATGGGTGCTATCTACCCGCGTCCGGGCGGATTGAAAGCTTGTCTGGAGCTGGAGAATCCCGCACTCAACGTAATCACCTCGGAGGGTACGGACTCGGTTTATCGAAATCTCGATTTGTATACGTCAGTGGCAGAGCGTGATTTGCCGGACGTGTTTGATGTTCTCTCGTGCGGTCACGGCTGCGGAAGCGGCCCCGCTATCGGTGCGGGAATGTCGATTTACCGTATGAACGGCATTCTTAACGGAATTGAGAAGTACTCCCGCAACCACCGTGTAAAGTTCGACCGCAAGCACCGCGACAAGCAGTTCCTCCAATTCGACAAAAAGCTGAAAATCGAAGACTTTGTACGAGAGTACAAACCGCAGAATATAAACTCTATCAAAGTTACCGAAGCACAGATTGACGATATGCTCACCAAGATGGGCAAGCATACCGAAACGGAGAGAAACTACAACTGCCACGCGTGTGGTTTTTCGACCTGCCGCGATATGGCAGCCGCGATTATCAAGGGTGTTTCCTCGACTTCCAGCTGTGCACAGTATATGCAGCAGCAGGCAAATCTGCGAAGCGAACATATAAGCCAGACCAACGCGGAGATTTCCAACGTCACCGCCGAGCTGAATCAGGTCGTATCCAGCCTTACGAATACTATAGACGATGTAAAGCGTTCGGTATCGGACATCTCGCAGCTCAACAATACCAACCACGAGTCCATTCTGGGACTTTCGGAGATACTCGAAGAACTCCGTGCTCAAAGCGAGCGGATAAACGAAGCGATGACCTCTATCAACGGCAGCGTTTCGGGATTCTCCGCAACCACTCAGGACATCAGCGATATTGCCCGCCAAATCAACATTCTTTCCATTAACGCAAGCATTGAAGCCGCGAGAGCGGGAACTGCGGGCAAGGGCTTCGCCGTAGTCGCAATGGAAGTCGGCAAGCTGGCGTCCCACTCACAGGAGGCCGTTGCCGAAGCGGAAAAGAGCAACTCCCGCGTATTCGATGATATCAAGATGGTAAACTCGGTTGTTGAGGAAATCAACGGCAAAATGACCGAAATCAAGGAGAAGATGGACGAAATCCGTGCCAATATCTCCGAAACAATGGACAAGGGCAACGATATCGGCAAGGCAATGACGCACGTTTCCTCCATAAACGGAGATGTAGAGGAACTTATATCGCGAGCAGAGGACTTGCTCGAGTAAAATAACACCAATCCATAATAAAAGAACTCCCGATAGGCTCTATCGGGAGTTCTCGACAGACTGAAGGGGGGCTATTCGCCCCCCCTTTTTTTATATATTATTGCTCGCTTCGGTTAAAATCTCCGCCATCTTCTCCATCTTCACGCGTGAAATGGTTTCTTTGCCTTGGTAGTTCTCCAGAAACTTTATAAGCTCCGCACTTCCGAGGCAGACTATATCCCCCTCGCGGGTGTTAAGTCTGAGCTTGGCGTTGTTGTTCGAGAAGAAAAGCACCGTGTCTACCCACACGTCCTCGCCCGCGGCATTGAGTATGCTCTTGACAATATCGCGTTGACGACGCATCTGCTTTATCGGGTTGTCCATCTCCTGAACGGTGGTTTTTTCCTTGTAATGCTTACGCTGCTGCCACTTTTCGTCTTTCCACGAGCCTTGAATTGTGCCGGAGTGGTTTTTCACCTCAACGATAATCACGCCCTTGTGGCTGATGATGAGTGCGTCCAGTTCGGAACGCCCGCGTTTGTAGCGAACAGGGAGATTACAGAAGATGATGTTGTTTCCGCCGAGCTTTTTTACCGCTTTGTAGAGCAGTTTTTCGCCCCGCCTGCCGCTGTTGAGTATGTTGTATTGCCGTGCCAGAATGATATATGCCGTATTGCATAGGAAAATCAGAATGATAAAGACGATAGCAAGCGGCTTCTCGTTATACATCTTGAATCCCACGAATGAAATCAGCATCAGCACGGGTGCTACGCCCATGAGTACCTGAAGAATAAGCAGAACGATAATCTTTCGATTATTCTTGTTTCTGCAGCGAATGACCTTGTTCAAAAAATTACCTCAATTACAATTTTGATAAACGATTAAACGTTAAAGCGGAACAGCGTTACATCTCCGTCCTGCATAACGTAATCCTTGCCCTCAAGACGGACAAGTCCCTTTTCCTTTGCCGCCGCCATTGAGCCGCAAGCCATAAGGTCTTCATACGAAACGATTTCCGCACGGATAAAGCCCTTTTCAAAGTCGGTGTGAATCTTACCCGCAGCCTGAGGTGCCTTGGTACCCTTGGTAATCGTCCACGCACGAACCTCCTGTTCGCCCGCGGTGAGGTAGGAGATAAGACCGAGCAGGCGGTAGCCCGTCTTGATGATACGTGCAAGTCCCGAGCTTTCCAGCTTCATATCGGCGAGGAACACTTCCTTATCCTCATCGGACATATCGGACATCTCCGCTTCAATCTGGGCACAGATGGGGAGAACTTCAGCGTTTTCTTCCTTGGCAATTTCGCAGACAGCCTTGTACTGGGCATTGCCCTCGATACCGTTGGTGAAATCTTCCTCGCACAGGTTCGCCGCATAGATTACGGGCTTGTTGGAGAGAAGAGGCGTGTCGTGCAGCATAGCACGCTCCTCGTCGGAGTAGTCGTAGCTTCTCGCGGACTTGCCGTTTTCAAGGTGTGCTTTCAGGCTCTCGAAGAAGTCAAGCTCAGCTTGCACCGACTTGTCGCCCTTGAGTGCTTTCTTCGCACGGTCGATACGGCGGTCGAGAATCTCCAAATCGGAGAAAATCAGCTCGAGGTTTATAGTTTCAATATCACGTGCGGCGTCCACAGAGCCGTCAACGTGAATGATATTATCATCGTCAAAGCAGCGGACAACGTGTACAATCGCGTCCACCTCACGGATATTGGACAGGAACTTGTTGCCCAGTCCCTCGCCCTTAGAAGCACCTTTCACCAGACCTGCAATATCCACAAATTCGAGAGTCGCGGGGGTGAACTTCTGGGGGTTATACATCTTTGCAAGCTCGTCAAGCCGCTCATCGGGGACGGATACAATACCCACATTCGGTTCAATGGTGCAGAAAGGGTAGTTCGCGGACTGTGCTCCCGCGTTTGTAAGTGCATTAAAGAGGGTGCTCTTGCCGACATTCGGCAGTCCTACCATTCCAAGTTTCATAATCTTTCCTCCTATGTCGTAACATACCTATTTATTATAACATAAATGCCTTACAATTTCAAGGGGGATTTTCAAAAAGGGGTATCGGTGTATGTATGCAGCGGAGGCGGTACGCCACCATCGCCCCATACCGAAAAATCTCTAAAAAAATTTTTCTCGCCTTGCAGCATTTTCCAAACTTGCTTAGTATTACAAGTGAAAGCACTTGATAACATGATATCACTTTAACGCGGTAACGCGTTCAAAAAACGCTCCCCTTATCTTGCGGATTCTCCGAATGAGAATATCCTCAGAACGGGTGAGCACTATATATCAGAAAGCGAGGAACTATTATGAAAAAGTATCTCTCATCAATCGCAGCAATACTCACAGCTCTTTCTCTTGCAGGCTGTTCCGCCAAATCGGGTACGCTTGACGGCGAGGGCGGTTCGGGCGGTGCTGTAGTCGCTCCATCAGGCGGCACAACTAGTACTGCTTACTCAGGCACCGACATCGGCGGCAGACCTTCGAGCGGAAAAGACTCCGGCGGATTATTGGGCGGGTTGTTCGGGAAAGACGAGGCGGTAAGCGAAATGGCGACATTCGACGCCGCCTGCGAAGCTTCCACAGGAATGTCGAAAGGCGGTGCAATGGCTCCCTCAGCGGGAATCGGCTCTCCCGATATTATGCCGATTGAGCCTATCGAGCCGGAAAAGCCGCAGCCCGAACCTCAGGCGGGAATGCTGACCGGCGGCGAGTGGAACGACAACGCCCACTGGTCGGACTGGGACGCTCTCTACTCCTCACACGATGACTGGAACACCTACAAGTCCGCATGGAAAAATCCCATTGACAACCGCATAGCCGTAAAGGTGACTTCGAATGGTCAGCCTGTGGCGGGAGCAAAGGTTTCGTGCAAAACAGCGATTTCAAGTGCAGTCACCGACAACAAGGGAATGGCTTATCTGTTCTACACCGCAATTAACGGACCTACGGAGCAGATTGTCGTTGACTATAAGGGCAATTCCAAGACGATAGACGGCGTTATCGGCAGCACTTCAGTTGAGTGCGAGCTTAGCGGCGTTTCCGACAGCAAACAGAATTCGCTCGACTTTATGATTATGTGCGATACCACAGGCTCTATGGGCGACGAGCTTGAGTATCTCAAGGTTGAGCTTGAGAATATCGTCCGCACAGTAAGCAAGGAAAATCCCAACACCTCTATTCGCACCAGCGTCAACTTCTACCGTGACGAGGGCGACGAGTATGTGGTTCGCCAGTTCCCGTTCACCGATGATATTGAGAAGTCGGCTGGAGCAATCAAGGAGCAGAGTGCAGACGGCGGCGGGGACTTTCCGGAAGCCGTTCACACCGCCCTCGACAGTGCAATCAACAAGCACGACTGGGACGAGGATTCCGTTAAGATAATGTTCCTCGTACTGGACGCACCGCCCCATGAGGACGCACAGATAGTAAGCAGCGTGAACAAGCATATATGCGAGGCTGCCGAAAAGGGAATCCGCATTGTCCCGATTGCGTCCAGCGGTATCGACAAGTCCACCGAGTATCTGCTCCGCACGATGGCGTTCGCAACAGGTGGCACATATACGTTCCTCACCAATGACAGCGGCATAGGCGGCAGTCATATTGAGCCGACAGTCGGTGCGTTCAACGTTGAGAAGCTCTCCGATATGATGGTGAGAATCGTCAACGGCTATCTCGAGTAATTCAGCAAGCGACTTATCACAGCAACAGCACAGTCCCACCCGACATCTCACCACACATTCAGCAAGTTCACCAAAAATATCTCCCTAAATCTCCCATACCCCCTCCCCCGCATTGACTTCAGTGCGGGGGAGAACGTTTACATCGCCCTAAAAAAACCGAAAATATCGCTTTGTGTAGCCAAATTATGGGCTTGTTGAAAATTTGTGGCTATGTTGAATAGTTTGTGGAAAACTTTTTGTGCAAACATAACAATCTTTTGGGTGGAGTTTCAGCGAATATGAGTGAAAAAACTGAAAAATTGCTTTGGCGGAAGAAAAATTTAAAATCTCTGTTGACGAAACGATTTTTTTTGGATATACTCTATAGTAGGGAGAGGAAAACGCCAAGACCAAGGTAAGCGGCTGACATACAGATAAATCGGCTAAGGCGACCGCGATTCCCTCAGGCACTTTACAAACACACAGAAAGAGAACTTTGGAAAGGTCACTCGCTGAATAAACACAGTTATGGAGGTAATTGTTATGTGCATGAAAGACATTGAAGTAAAAAATCAGGTAGGATTACACGCAAGACCCGCAACATTCTTTATCCAGAAGGCTAACGAGTACAAGTCTTCTATCTGGGTAGAAAAGGAAGAGCGTCGAGTAAACGCTAAGTCCCTTCTCGGTATCCTTTCTCTGGGTATCGTAGGCGGTGCACAGATTCGCATCATTGCTGACGGTTCTGACGAGCAGCTTGCTGTTGACGGTCTTGTAAAGCTTGTTGAAAGCGAATTCGCTGAATAATCAAACGGGCGGCAATATTTCAATTTGATAAATTTGGGCGGGAGCAATCCCGCCCTTTTGTTTTCCGGAAAATGGGGAATGGGGGAGAGGGCATAACGCTCCGTGCCACTTTGGGGGCTCTGCCCCCCCATTTGTCCCGCTCAATCCGCGTATGGTTGGGGGCTTTTCACTCTGTCCCTTGTGTGGGGGTGCATAACACCTCGCCCCTGTTTTTGGGGCTACGCTCTCATATTTGGGTGGGTGTGCTGACACCCCGTGCTACTTTGGGGGCTCCGCCCCCAAGCCCCCGGCAGAGGGGTTTAAAAAAACCCCCCTTCACCCCCCGTT
>JBJESA010000219.1:0-2036 GCA_051882535.1 Oscillospiraceae bacterium | reverse complement strand
CAGATCCTATCGCTAAGAAGCTGCACAATCTCGGCTGCGAGGTTCACTCTATCGTAGGCTTCAGAAACAAGGATTTGGTTATCCTCGAGGACGAGTTCAAGGCAGTTTCAAGCGAACTCAAGATGATGACCGACGACGGCTCTCACGGAACAAAGGGACTTGTCACCGACGCTCTCAAGTCGCTTATTGACGCGGGAAATCAGTATGACGAGGTAATCGCAATCGGTCCGCTGATTATGATGAAGTTCGTGTGCAAGCTCACCAAGGAGTACGGCATCAAGACCGTAGTTTCCATGAACCCCATTATGATTGACGGCACGGGAATGTGCGGTGGCTGCCGTCTGACTGTCGGCGGCGAAACCAAGTTCGCTTGCGTAGACGGCCCCGACTTCGACGGACATCTCGTTGATTTCGACGAGGCAATGGAGCGTGGCTCGATGTACAGAGAGTTCGAGCAGAAAAAGCGTGAAGAAGTTTGTAATCTGTTCAAGGGGGTAAACTGATATGCCGAATATGAGCTTAAAGAAGAATGAAATGCCTGCACAGGAGCCTAATGTCCGCAACAAGAACTTCAGCGAGGTTGCACTCGGCTACACCGAGGAGCAGGCACTTGACGAGGCAGAACGCTGCCTTAACTGCAAGAATAAGCCCTGCCAGAGCGGCTGCCCCGTATCTATAGATATCCCCGAGTTTATCGCTAAGATTCGCGAGAAGGACTTTGAGGGTGCATATCAGGTAATCGCAAAGAGCAGCTCTCTGCCCGCTGTCTGCGGACGTGTTTGTCCTCAGGAAACTCAGTGCGAGAGCAAGTGCGTTCGCGGTATCAAGGGTGAGCCTGTCGCTATCGGACGTCTTGAGCGTTTCGTTGCCGATTGGCATAACAAGAACTACACCGGCACTCCCGAAATCCCCGCCAAGAACGGTCATAAGTGTGCTATCATAGGTGCAGGCCCCTCGGGACTTACCTGTGCTGGCGACCTTGCTAAGATGGGCTACGATGTAACCGTATTCGAGGCACTTCACCTCGCGGGCGGCGTTCTGGTATACGGTATCCCCGAGTTCAGACTGCCCAAGGCTATCGTTCAGCACGAGGTGGACAATCTCAAGGCACTCGGCGTTACCATCAACACCAACGTTGTTGTAGGAAGAACCATCGAGGTTGACGAGCTGTTCGAGCAGGGCTACGAGGCGATTTTCATCGGTTCGGGTGCAGGACTTCCCAGATTTATGAATATCCCCGGCGAGAATCTCAAGGGCGTATACTCCGCAAACGAGTTCCTCACCAGAGTAAACCTTATGAAGGCATACAAGGAAGACTCCGATACACCTATTAAAAAGAATACTTCCGTAGCAGTAGTAGGCGGCGGTAACGTTGCAATGGACGCTGCACGCTGTGCAAAGCGTCTTGGTGCGGAGAACGTATACATAGTATATCGCCGCGGTCTGGAGGAAATGCCCGCTCGTAAGGAAGAAGTCGAGCACGCAATGGAAGAGGGCATTATTTTCAAGACTCTCAACAATCCCGTTGAAATTCTCGGTGACGAGCATAAGTTCGTAACCGGTATGAAGTGCATCGAGATGGAGCTTGGCGAGCCTGACGCAAGTGGCAGACGTAAGCCGGTTGAGAAGCAGGGCAGCGAATTTGTGCTTGATGTTGACTGCGTAGTAATGTCTATCGGTACATCGCCCAATCCGCTTATTCGTAATACGACTAAGGGACTGGATACCAACAAGCACGGCTGCTTTATCGCAGACGAGGTTGGACAGACCAGCCGCGAGGGCGTATTCGCAGGCGGCGACGCAGTAACAGGTGCGGCGACTGTAATTCTGGCAATGGGTGCAGGCAAGACCGCAGCAAAGGCTATGGACGAGTATATCAAATCCGAGAAGTAAAAAGAGTGGGTATAGCAGAGGTGGGCTGGCGATAAAGCCTGTTCTAACACTTTTCCACAAGCTGAGTGCGGGACGTAATGTCCCGCACTTCAGTCTGTCGAAAAAGTCCAGTCAAAGCTGGACTTTTTGTCGTAAATATGGTA
>JBJESA010000218.1:0-2056 GCA_051882535.1 Oscillospiraceae bacterium | reverse complement strand
ACAAGTCCGAAGAACCCAAGACTGCGTGACTTTTTGGCAAGGGTATTGTAATTGAATTTTCCCCTGTTTGCGATTGTGCAGACAGGGGATTATTTCTGTGAAAAACCTTGCAATTCCAAGTGGGTTGTGGTAAAATGAAAGCAGATAGTTTTACATGGGGGGAATTTTAATGAACGATAGTCTGACCGGACTGCTTGAAAAGGCGAAGAATAATCCGGAACTGAAATCCAGAATATACGCTACCCGCACCGAACACAATCCGGTGAACGCACTTTGCGTGCTTGCAACAGCGGAGGGTTTTCCGATAACCGCGGCTGAACTCATTGACGAGGGAGAAACCTCGTGTGCGGCTATGCTCCGTTCGGTGAATGGCGGCGGCGTTGAAGCTCCCGATGGGTGGGACGACCTCTACGAGATGTTCTTTGCGGCTTTGGCTATTTTGTGAGTGGTAAGGAATTGTTTGTTTTGCACAGATTGCAAATCACATTTTGTTGTTGTATTGCCGAATTTATAGAAAACGTCTGCAAAATCTCGACAAATGGGATTTTTTGTGATAAAATTATGATGTAGAACCCCATTTAAAGGAGGAGAATTATGTCAGAAAAAGCTAAATTGAACCAACTTGTTTCGGAGAAGATGGTACTTATTCATGCGATTATCGTTATGTCGGTGTGCCTGATTTTTGGAGTCATTAACTGTTTCTCGGGAAATATGGCAGTCGGCATCGGAATCGTGGTTGCAGGCGTTGCGTCGTTTTTGCCGACTGTTCTTCTGAAGAAGAAAATCCCGATGATAACAAGAGGTATTATTCTTTCGCAATTGCAGCTTATAATTATTATCGTGATGTCGATTATGAAGCATGAATTGCAGACGATGTTCCCGCTTATGCTGGCTTCTATGACGATTGCTTGTATCTACTACAATACCAGATCCCTTATTGCACACTGGATTGTGATGGACGCGGTTTCTGTATTGGGATTTATTTTTAACGACGTTTTTTATGGTGGCTGCGATGTCGTTACCATTATAAAAGGTCTTGCTGGTATCAATATCGGTGCGGCACTGCTTATATATCTTGTAAAGTGCAATCTCAAGAACATCAAGAGAGCACAGGAGGCTTATGACGAATCCGAGGGTCTGCTTGTACAGGTACAAGACCAGATGAAAGAGTCCGAAAGAATGGTTGAACAGCAGAATGAGGTGGTTGCGAGAATTGCAGAGGTTGCGGCTTCTGTGAATTCGTCCTCCGGAAAGATGCGTGAGATTTCGTCGCAGATTTCTGCTTCTTCTACTTATCAGCAGACGGCGATTGAAGAGATTTCCGAGGAAGTCAAGAACATCATCGACCAGACCAACGAGAGCTTAAACGAGGCTACCGAGGCAGAGAATGCGGCTCGCAGCTGTGCAAAGCTTCTCGAGGAAAATCACGTTGCTATGAAGAATATGTCGGACGCTATGGACGAAATCAGACATTCTTCCGAGCAGATTAGGACGATTGTAGAAGCGATTGAAGATATCGCGTTCCAGACGAATATTCTCGCTCTTAATGCGTCTATTGAGGCGGCACGTGCGGGGGCGGCAGGTAAGGGCTTTGCAGTCGTTGCGGACGAGGTTGGAAATCTTGCAAGAAAGAGCAGCGAGTCTGTCGAGAATACCACCTCACTTATTCAGAGCTCTATCGACTCGGTTGAACGTGGAGCGGCGATTGCCGAGGAAGTCCTCAACCAGATGAACAGCGTTATTACCATCGCCGAAAAGAGTGCACACCACGCTGTGCTTATCAACGATTTGTCGCACCGTCAAGCGGAATCTACCGCAGCGGTGGAGCGGAGTATTGAGATGATTTCCGGAGTTGTTGCACAGAATGTACAAACGTCGGACGAGAGTTCGCGTATCGCAGAACAGGTCGCTGACGAGGCAACCAAGATGGACGAAATAGTGAGCACGTTCAGAAAGTAAATATGAGATAAAGTCGATTTTTCGGCGAGAGACGCCCCCACCCCCAACCCCCTCCCCCGAAGGGGGAGGGGGCTAATATTCTTATTTCGTGGGGGTG
>JBJESA010000217.1:0-2057 GCA_051882535.1 Oscillospiraceae bacterium | reverse complement strand
CAGGCCCAGCTCGACGAAGCTCTGAAGAAGGTCAACCCTGAGCCGCCGAAGGACGATAAGAAAGACGAGCCTGAAGACTTGAAGGCCGTTATTGCTGCTGCGGTTGCTGAAGCGGTCAAGCCTTTGCAGGAGAAGATTAGCGGATTCGAGGGGGAATCAGCCGCCAAGCAGGTTTACAATGGAGCCAAGGATGGGTTCTTCGCAAACGACTATGCGAAGAAATACACTGCGGAACGTGACACCGCTTGGAAGATTGCTGAAAGGCTTTTCGAGGCCGGAGGCAAGAAGATGAAGGCGGAGGAGTTGCAGAAAGAGGCGATGGACACCTTCAATACTCTTGTTGCGGCTAAGGGAGTTGACACCAGCAAGCCGTTCCCGAAAGACCCTGATGGTCCAAAGGAGTTCGATTTCTCGGACGAGAAGAAGATTCTTGAGAAAGAGGGTCTTCTCAAGCCGGAGAAAAAGGACGAGTAGTATTTATGTTTAACCAAAAAACGTAATTCAGATGAAAGGTTACGGAAACTCATTTGTCAGCGGCAGAGAGAGCATAGATGCGAGCAGGACTCCGTTATGGCTCTCCGTTGACGAGACCTATCCGGGCGGCTGCGTGCTGACCGGAAGTGAAGGAACCGTGATTCCGGCAGGAACTGCGGTCAAGGTAACACAGCCGGGAGGTACGGCCACCGTTTACGCATCCGATGATTCAACAGCAAGCCCTGTGGTGACAGGCCTGTTGCTTGAGGATGTGACAATCGGCAACGCAGGTGCAACCGGCACAGTAGTAACAAAAGGCCAGTATCTCGCATCACGTGGGGCGGCTCTCGCTGCCAATGTCCGTGCTGCGGTTGAAGGCAGAATTTCATTCGTGGAGGGAGTGTAAGCTATGGAAATTTACAACGGACTTGATACCCTTATGTCAGTTAAGGGTCTGACCTCTAACGAGGCGTTTCAGGCGTATTACGACCAGGTTCTCTCCTCAAGGGAGAATGAGGCACTGAACATCAGCGGCTTCGAGACTTGGGACGTTCCGCAGATTGACTTCACTTACGAGCAGCTCGAAATCGAGAGCAACATCAAGGTTATGGCGACTTACGTTGACCTTAACTCCGAGGCAATTCCGGTTGGTAGCAAGCTCGGCTCTGTTCTCCGTGGTTCAATCCCACGTCAGAAGGCTCGCTTCATCATTGGCGAGAACGACTACCGCAAGCAGATGATGGTTCTTGAGAGAATCAACACCGCTGCAAGGCTTACAGGCTCAAATGCAAGCGAGTCTGCAAGGGCAGCAATATCAAGAATCCTCTTCGGAGGTCTCTCCGAACTTCAGGACGCACACGTAGGCTCCCTGAATTATCAGGTCGGACAGATGAAGTCCGCAGGTGCGGTGACTCTCACCGATGCGAACAACCCGAGAGGTATTCAGAACGTGACATTCTCCGCACAGGTTCCTACCGCAAACGTGACAACTCTTACATCTACAAAGAGATGGTTCACCGATGCTGCTAAGGCCACAGAGGGAAGCGCAAGTAATCCTCCACAGGACATCAAAGACCTCATCAGCGCAGCGAAAGACCGCTACGACGATGTTATTCTTGAGGTGGACGAGAAGTCATTCCTTCAGGATATGAAGCACAGCAAATGGCAGATTGCTCTCGGCTATATCATCATGCCTACCCTGCTCGCAGGCGGAAAGGATGCGACAACCGACGCATCTGCGGCTGCGGTTTCTGCCGCATCTTCAGACGATGTTATCAAGAACGCATTCATCAAGTTCTGCGGTGTTCCGGTTGAGTTCAGCAAGACCGTCTGCGGTGTAGAGAAATGGAACAGCGGCAGCAAGGCTCTGGAGCGCATCAAGCTCCGTGCATTCAACGCTGACACATATCTCGCAAGGCCTTCCGGTGCTCTCGGGTCAATCAAGAACGTAGTTCCTCTGCGCCCTGATTCTTCCGCTATCTCCTCTCTGATTTTCGGAGGCAGGGGAATCATAGAGTACCGGTATGACGCAAAGCACAAGCCTCAGGACTGGGGTTCAGAGCTGACCGTGCTGGCAGTTCCTT
>JBJESA010000216.1:0-2065 GCA_051882535.1 Oscillospiraceae bacterium | reverse complement strand
GAGATGTTCCAAAGCGAGGAGAAAAGCTGGGCACGGTTTATGCCGGGAGTGCGGTTCGAGCCGATAACGCCCGACTACCTTTTCGTTGATGGGGAGGAGTTTGCTGTTTGCGGAATTACTTTTCGCGTGATGGCGGCACCCGGTCATACTGGGGGCAGCTGCTTGCTGTTTTGCGAGAATCTTGGTGCGATATTCACGGGAGATGTGCTTTTTCGCGGCAGTATGGGAAGAACGGACGGATTTTCGGGCAGCGACCGCCAGATGATGGAGAGCTTGGCGAAAATACGCGATATAAGCGGTGACTATACGCTTTGCTGCGGACATGGCGAGCAATCTACCCTCGCTGAGGAGAAGCGTTATAATCCGTATTTGTATAATTGCTAGAATTTGGGCGTTCTGAAAAATGTAATTTGTATATTATCACAAAACTTGTCTGATTTTGTCAAATAATGTGAACTTAGTTATTGACAATGAATTCATTTTTTGGTATACTCACATTGTATGAGCACGAAAACAGCTCAATCGTTGGTAAAAAATATTTTTGATATTATGGAGGATTCACTATGGATACTAAAACAACCGGTATTGTTGCATACCTTACATGGATTGGTCTTTTGATTGCATTCCTTGCAGGCGATAAGGAAGGTGCTAAGTTCCACCTCAATCAAGGTTTGGTTCTTGTTATTGCTTCTATCGTGTGCGGAATTATTCCTTTCCTTGGATGGGCTGCAGAGATTTTCGTGTTTGTTTGCTGGATTATCGCTTTTATTGGTGCAGTTCAGGGTCAGGAGAAGGAAATGCCCCTTCTCGGCAAGATCAAGATTATCAAGTAATCAGGTTACATACAAAACCGCGTCCACAAGGACGCGGTTTTTTTGCTTTTCCCCCTTGACTTTTAGTCGAAAAAAAGTTATAATTAAGATGTATGCTTTTTATGCTTATTATTTTTTAAATTGAGAGGACAAAATATATGAAGTGGATGGGATTAAACGAGCTCCGCGAGAGCTATCTTTCATTCTTCGAGAGCAAAGGACATTTGAGACTGCCGAGTTTTCCGCTGGTACCCCCTGCGGACGATAACTCCATTCTCCTTATCAACGCGGGTATGACTCCCCTGAAGAAGTACTTTCAGGGAATTGAGGAACCTCCCCGTCACAGAGTAACCACTTGCCAGAAGTGTATCAGAACTCCAGATATCGAGAATGTCGGCAAAACCGCACGTCACGGCACTTACTTTGAGATGCTCGGCAACTTCTCGTTCGGTGATTATTTCAAGCCCGAGGCTATCGAGTGGGCGTGGGAGTACCTTACTAAGGTGCTTGAGATTCCCGCAGACAGACTGTGGGTTACAATTTACGAGCAGGACGACGAAGCGGGTGAAATCTGGGCAGAGAAGATTGGCGTTCCCCGCGACAGAATCATCAAGCTCGGCAAGAAGGACAACTTTTGGGAGCACGGAAGCGGTCCCTGCGGCCCTTGCTCCGAGATTCACTTCGACAGAGGCGAGAAGTACGGCCCGCTTGAGAGCTTTGAACAGGCGAGCGACTGCGACCGTATCATCGAAATCTGGAACAACGTATTTACCCAGTTCGACAATGACGGCAAGGGCAACTACACCCAGCTTGCTACCAAGAACATCGATACCGGTATGGGTCTTGAACGCCTTGCTTGCGTAATGCAGGGTGTGGACAACCTGTTCGAGGTTGATACTGTGAAGAACATCATGGGCAAGATTTGCTCCATCATCGGCGTTGAGTACCACGCTGACGAAAAGAAGGATATTTCTATCCGCGTAATTACCGACCATATCCGCTCCACCACGTTTATGGTGGGTGACGGAATTCTCCCCTCCAACGAGGGACGCGGATATGTTCTCCGCAGACTGCTCCGCCGTGCGGCTCGTCACGGACGTTTGTTGGGCTACCACAAGCCTTTCCTGTATGAGGTTTGCGATACTGTAATTGACGAAAACCTCTCCGCTTATCCCGAGCTTGCGGAAAAGCGTGAGTATGTCAAGAAGGTAATCAAGAACGAGGAGGAGAGCTTCGCAAAGACCATTGACAAC
>JBJESA010000215.1:0-8965 GCA_051882535.1 Oscillospiraceae bacterium | reverse complement strand
CGTGAAAATATCTGCAATTGTCTTGAAGAACTCCTTAATCATTCCCCAAATCGTCTTTCGGAAAGCCACAAACACCGCAGCCAGCGTTCCCAAATGCAGCACAATCGAGGTCACCAACGCACTCTCGCCCGAGAATCCCGTAATATGCTGAACAACCGACAAATGTCCCGAACTGGACACCGGCAAAAACTCCGTCAATCCCTGAATTATCGCCTGAATCATAACACTTATGTATTCCATAATAATCTCCTGTATGTAGCCTCCGACCGTAGTCGGAGTATTTCCGTCAACTGCCGTTAAAGTGAAAAAACCTCATAGTATCCGCCGCAATTATTTTCCGCAGCCGTTTGTCCTCATCCTCGGGGATTTTGTCAAGATAGTCAAAATCACGGAAATCATGCCTCACAGCATATCACCCCGACTTCCCGACCACATCTGCGAACCATAGTCTACACGAGCCACAGAGCTCGGCTTTTGTCTGTCTGAAGGTTCCTTTGCCGAGGTTCTTTTTGTGGAGGACTTGCACTTCTTGACTTCCGACTTTTTCTTTGAGGAATCTTCTTTCTCTATCATTTTGTACAGTCGTGCAATCGCGTCAGACAGCGAACCGAGCCTGTCGATAAGCCCCTCTTTCACCGCCGCCTTTCCCTCAAGAACCGAACCAACGTCAAGAACCAACTCGTCACGTTTCATCATCAGTTCTTTAAATCGCTCGGGCTTCATGTGGCTGTTTGAGGTGACAAACGTGGTTATACGCTCCTGCATCTTTTCGAAATGACGCATTGTCTGGGGAACTCCCAGCATCATTCCGTTCATACGCACCGGGTGAATTGTCATAGTGGCACTCGGAACGATAAAACTCTCCTTTGCGGATACCGCCAGAGGCACACCTATGGAATGCCCGCCGCCCAACACGATAGACACCGTAGGCTTGCTCATTCCCGCGATAAGCTCCGCAATCGCAAGCCCCGCTTCAACATCACCGCCCACCGTATTCAGCACAATAAGCAGTCCCTCCACCGAGGAATCCTGCTCTATCGCCACCAAAGCGGGGATAATATGCTCATACTTCGTTGATTTGTTCTCGGGCGGGAGAATATAGTGCCCCTCAATCTGACCGATAATGGACAAACACTGGACATTATGCGGTGCATTGCCGGACATTACAATTCCGGTATCAATTATCTGCTGATTTTGCTCCTCGGAAAAAGGAGCCTTCCTATCTTCACTCATCTTGTCCCAACACCTTCCTCAAAGACTTTCTTAATGGATATTATGTCATAAGGGACAAGAATTATTCGCAAAAAGGCAATATCAGCACACAAGCATACATTATGATTATATCACATCTAGTCCTAAATTTCAATACTTATTTTAATATATAAGCACAATTTTTCCGACATAGTATTCATATTCGCATCAAGCCGCCCCTCATTTTTTACCATAAATCGGAAAAGCAATCATACTATGTCCCAAACAAGCATACAATACAAATGAAAACAAGCACTAAGCCCTATAACAAGGAGGATTATCTATGAAAGAAACAACCCCCACCGCCGTACATATTGACGAAACAATATTCGACGGTCAAGCCGAGCAGGGTGTAGAACTCGATTATGTTCTCCCCGATTACTATCCCGACATCTTCAAAATTCTGTCCTGTACGCTCACTCCGGGAGTAACCTCCCGCAGCGTCACCAATGACGGAAAACTCGCCCTTGACGGCATTGTATACATCAAGGTGCTGTATCTTGCAGAAAACAGCAATGATGTACATTGCGTTGACCAGCGATACACCTACTCAAAGTTAATCGACCTCAACCGTAAAACTCCCGCCAAAGCCGCTCCACTGGTTATGCTGTCAATGAAGTCGGATTACTGCAACTGCCGTGCCACAAGTCCCCGCAGAATTGATGTCCGCGGAGCTGTTTCCTGTCGAATTAAAGCGACAGTCTGCACCGAACACCCGCTCCCCGTAATGCCGAATACTCTCCAAATCCGCAAACGCGAAACCCAATGCTGCAGCGAAACTCTTTTCGAAGAGAAACAATTGGTAGTACGCGAGGAAATCGAAACGGGAGCACCCGGTATTGCTTTTATTATACAGTGCGACTCAGTTCCCAAAATCACAGACCTTCGTGTAATTGCCGACAAGGCGGTTCTGAAAGGTACGGTCACAATCAATGCACTGTACGGAGTGTTTAACCCTGAAACCAACGGTTGTTCCGAGTCGGAAAAGATGTCTGCCGATATCCCTGTAAGTGCAATTCTCGATATTGACGGAATCACCGATACTCACAAGACCTTTGCCGAAATTGATGTGCTGAATATGGAACTGCTCCCCAAGACTGACAGCGGGCTAATCTCCTGTGAACTGCTGGTGATGTGCAGAGTCCGTGCCCAGCTCGAAGAAAAAATTCCCATCGCCACCGATGTGTATTCTACCGATTACGAAACGGAATACACTTCCGAAATACTCAAAATCTCTGCTAGTCCCCGCACAGTTTCCCAGAATCTGACGGTTCGTTCAAACCTCAATTGCGACAAGGGAGAAATCGGCTCTGTCTGGGACGTATCCAGCGAATTAAAGAATCCCGTCTGCCGTCCCAATTCAGACGGAGAGCTTGTACTTACCGGTCAATTATGCACCCACGCATACGGAAAAAACACAGACGGCACCCCCTTCTCCATCGAGAAGCAGGAAGCCGTGGAACAGAAAATTAACGAACCCAATATCACCTCCGATACTACGGTAGACTTCACTGTAGTAGTTTCCGATACCGGTTTTTCCATCAAATCCGACGGAACGCTTGATATTTCCTCGTCAATCAACTTTGACGCAAGCCTCCACAATGTCAATTCCGTTGAAGCTATCAGCACTGTCACCGTCTGCGAAGACAAACCCAAGGACAAATCCGATGAATTTGCCCTGCGTATCTGCTACACCAACTCCGCCACAGACTGTTGGAGCATCGCCAAGCGTTACAATACCACTGTCAAGGCACTTATGGAGGAAAACGAAATTGATGAGAGTGCCGATTGTGAAACCCCGCTCTCCGGAATGATTATCATTCCCACAATCTGAAAGGAGTGAAAGAATATGGACAATTCAATCTACAACGATATCGCCAAACGCACCAACGGTAATATCTATCTTGGTGTTGTCGGCCCCGTCCGCTCGGGAAAATCCACATTCATCAGTCGCTTTATGAATAATCTGGTTATCCCGAACATCACCGATGAATACCGCCGAGAGCGTGCTAATGACGAACTCCCGCAATCCAGTGCAGGCAAAACAATTATGACCACAGAGCCGAAATTCGTCCCCGAAGAAGCCGTTTCCATCGAACTCCCCAGCGGAGTAAAGATGAATGTGCGAATGATAGACTGCGTAGGCTACATAGTCCCCAGTGCAATCGGCTATATCGAAAACGAAGCACCCCGAATGGTAATGACTCCCTGGTTTGATGAAGAAGTCCCTTTCAATATGGCAGCCGAAATCGGCACTCAGAAAGTAATAAACGACCATTCAACCATCGGAATTGTAGTCACCACCGACGGCAGCATAACCGACATTCCCCGTGCCGAGTATGAAGCCGCAGAAGAACGCATTATCAACGAGCTGAATGATATCAACAAACCGTATGTAGTGCTCCTCAATTGCGAGAATCCCAATAGTACGGAAAGCAAAGCCCTCGCAAAATCCCTCTCCGATAAATACAACACTGAGGTTATCCCCCTGAGCTGCATCGACCTCACAGAAGAGAAAATTCTGGAGATTCTGGGTGCTGTACTCCTTAAATTCCCCGTTAACGAGGTAAAAATCCGTATGCCACGCTGGATAACTTCCCTCGACAAGGAACATTGGCTGAAAAAAGACGTTTTCGGCTGTATCAAATCCGCTGCCGCAAACATTTACGGCATCAACGATATCCAGACTGCCGCCGACAAAATCTCGGAATGCGAACACATTAAACGTGCTTATGCAGAGGAACTGGATTTAGGCACAGGGTCAGGCACAATCGACATTACCCTGCGTAACGAACTGTTTTACAAAATCCTCGGCGAAGCCACCGGTCTTGAACTTAACAGTGAAAACGACCTTATGCCGTGTATGATAGAACTAGCAGCCATCAAGAAAAAGTACGAACGCGTAAAGAATGCACTGGAGGAAGTCGAAGCCACCGGTTACGGCATTGTCCTCCCGCAGATGGACGAACTCACCCTCGAAGAACCCGAGATTATCAAACAAGGCGGAAAATACGGAGTTCGCTTAAAAGCCTCTGCTCCCTCTATCCACATGATGTCCGCGAATATCACTACGGAAATCAATCCCATAGTTGGCAGCGAGAAGCAGTCCGAAGAATTGATAAATTACCTCCTCACCGATTTCGAGGAAAATCCCACCAAAATCTGGCAGAGCAACATTTTCGGCAAATCCCTCTCCGATTTAGTAAACGAGGGACTCCACAACAAACTCAACCGAATGCCAAACGACGCCCGAATGAAACTTCAGGAAACTATTCAACGCATTATCAATGACGGCTGCGGCGGGCTTATCTGCATTATTCTGTAAGCCGCTTCTCTATCAATCCTCCTTTTGGAAGCCTCTCTGAGGCAGCCTCCATATTAAAAGCGTTCTTGCCAATCGGCAAGGACGCTCTTTTCTTATAAATATCCCCCGGACTATTGCCCGGGGGATTTTGTGTTCAGATTGGTTTTACAGTAAATACTTACTTAGCACCCTGCTCGTAGGATTCGATCATCTTCTTGACCATCATACCGCCTACGCTGCCTGCCTGACGTGCAGTGATATCACCATTATAACCGTTTGCGAGATTAACGCCAACCTCGTTTGCAGCCTGCATCTTGAGGCTGTCGAGTGCTGCCTTGGACTGTCTGTTAGACATAACAATTCTCCTTTGCATAGTTCATTCCAGCTTGCGGCATCTTCAAACCCGCCGCAAGAACTTCGGGGAAGTATTCATCGGGACTTCATTCCCGCCGCAATCCCCGCAAGGGTCGATAATCAATTTCGTTTCGCCCTTGTGCTAATATTATCTTCTGCGGTCGAAAAAATATTAAAGGTAATTGTTTGTCTTTGTGTTAGTTTTTAGAAAATGCAAACAGTCTATAAACGGTGCTGCCTGTAATCACTCAGACGTAAGCGTGCTTCTTGCAAAGAACTGCTCAATGCCAAGCTCAATAGCCTTTGCTATCTCCACTTGATTATCGGGATTTGCCATCATCAGGCACTCCCTTGCATTGGATACAAATCCCATTTCAACCATTACCGACGGCACGCTCTGTTCGAGAGTCATCTTGTAGTAACTGTACTTGTCCCCACGCGAGCTACTTGTTCCGTCACCATAGAACTTATTGTCATAGCATGCAGAAAGCGAGTTGTTTATATATTTCGCCAACGGCTGCGAGAACGGCGTGAAGTAGTACACCTCAACTCCGTGTGCACTCTGATTAAGGGCACTGTTGCAGTGGAGTGCAACATACAAATCCGCGTTGTATGTTCGTGCGAAATTCGAACGTTCCGCTGTGGGATAGTAATTGTTCTCGGTATCAAGTCGGTAGACAATAGCTCCTCTTGCTTCCAGCTCGCTTTTCAGCTTCTTGGAAATATCACGCACTAACACCTGCTCGGTGACTTCTCCGATTGCTCCGGGATCAATAGTTCCCTTCTCCGTCATTCCGTGTCCGGGGTCAATTACTATCACCTTGCCCGCAATTGAAGGTGTGATTACCCTAAATTGCAGCAGCAAGTCGCCGTCCTTATCGTATGTAGCAGATACGCCACCATAAATACCGGCTTGACGCAGTTTCAGCTTCATTCTGAACTTAGGGATTCCATCTACTGTCACGGTTTCCCACTCACCCTCTGAAAACAGCGTGCAAGCGGAAAATTCAGGAAGTTTTGTCACAGATGTAACATTGTCAAACGTGATGTAAACATATTGAGGTGTAAAGCTTTCCACCTTGAACGGCCCATCAAGTCCCTCTGTAAAACCTACAGATGTTGTCACATTGAAGCTCGACTTGAATCGCAAATTCATCTTAATGAAACTCTTTCCGTCCTTGTTACCTGCCGACAGAACCTTCAATTCGTTCAAATCAAGACCGACATCGTCAAAGAGTTTTACGTCACTTGCACGATAACGCTTGCCCGTTGTAGAAATAACATATCCGTCAACGGTAGACTTATAGTAGTCCAGCGTACCCATCGGCAATTCCACAAACACAGGTGACGGTACCGCACCCGTCATTTTCGGGTCAAATACTCTGGTATAGTCCTTAAGCACCTTAATGTATTTGACATAATCTTTTTCAGTCTTAATCGGATCAATTTGACCTACAACCTCTCCTGTACCCGCAGCCGACTGATCCTTGATATCAACGGTTATATCCGTTTGCGGAGGCATAGGCTTTGCTTCAACCGTTACCGAACCACCGGTGAGATACTTCTCAATTCCGGAATAATTTGCATAGTAGGTGATTTTGCCAAGCGACTGCTCACTTCCTATTATGCCCTCGGGTGCTGTGTAGTATCCCACATACTCGCAATACGAACCGTTCACGTCAATAATCTCGGAATTCGGTTTCACTGTGAGGTTTACAATCTTCCCGTTAATGGAAGCCGACACCTTCGAACCACTGTATGCAACCGCCTGCAACATAATTCTCGTGCCGCCCTCTACCTTAATATCGGTAGTGGTACCAATCGTCTTGATAACCTCAACCTTTCGGTCAATTACATATTTAAACTTCTTGCCCTTATGCTCAATTACGAAAGTGTTTTTGCCCACCTTCAAATCCCTCTGTATGAAGAAGTTACCCGCTTCATTCAAGGTGATTTTCTTTCCGTCCAGATAAACGTCAAAGTTTTCATCAAACGTACCTGCAAACTTTACGATATTATCGTAAGTCACATAATTCAGCTGTGACGGAGAAATCATCTCCAGATTCTCCCATAATGTCTGGGTGTTTATCTGGTCATTAAAGTACTTGAGAAGCGTATTTGTGCTGTCCAGAGGATTGTCCCGAAAGGTCTTAAATGAGTTGAAAGCACTTCCTCCAATGCCGTCCATCTTCTCCATAACCGCCAATTGTCGGAGAAGCTGGTCGTCATTCCAGCCTGCACGATTGCCAATACGTTCATTTATGTGGCAAACGTACGTTTTTATGTCATATTTTCCGTCAAGTTCAAACCACCACGAAATAACATTTTCGAAATTCATCGTACTGCTTTCGGTCGAGCCATACGCTTTAACGATGTTAAAATCGACATATTTCGATTCCACATACTTCTTGGTATCGCAGAAACCATCATACAACGCCTCTACGGTATCCGCAGTAGCCGAACCCTCTTCATTGCTGGACTTGTTTGCCCACATATCCTCGATAAGCAATCCTACTGCCGTGGTATTGCTTGTCTTATGTACAATCTCACTTATAGTGCGAATGATATATTCGTTGATTTCATATAGCCAATTCTCATATCCAATGCCCGAGCCTGAACGAAGATATTCCGCATACATCTCGTCATTATCCTGAGTATAGTAATTTGTAAGCAGAATCCCCTCGCAAGAGTACTTCATAGCGAACTTGTGAACCTGTGCCGAAAATCCCTCTTTCAGACCTCCACCCTGTTCTATGACATCTTCAATCATTTTGCCACAATCCAAGGTGAGATATACGCACAAACCAGCGTTATGTGCCAAGGCAATAACGCTGTTCAAGTTATCCTGCTCACTAAGGTCAAAGTTGTAAAAAACGCCGTCTTCCGAAGATGTGTTGATGATAACCGCATTCAGTCCATACTCAAGAACTTCGTTGAATATATCCGAAAGCCCATCGCCGCTCATAGAGAAATCCGCCTCGGGCGTCATAAATACCGCCCGCATCGAGTCCTGTAGAGAAATCATATCCTCGGGATTCTCTGTTCCAAGAATCCCGTCCGCATAAGTGACGTCACTTTCCGTACTTACCTGTTCGGGTGCCGCACTCTCCGCAGCAGCCGTGCTAATCAGCATAACTGCCGCCAGCACACCCGCAGCTACCTTTCTAAGAAATTTTCTCATTTTCTTTTCCCCATTTTTTGAATACGATTATTGTTTAAGTACCGCCTTAAGAGAAGAAATCTCCTCGTCAACCTGTGCTTTCACATCTGCACTCGGTGCAAAAATACTGAAATAACGGTAAAGCACTATACCGCCATATTCTGATTGCTCCGCAGATTCCAAAAACTGCCGTTTAAGAATATCCTTATCGGTAATCCATTCGTTTTTGCCTGTACCCGCCCAAGAGTCAGAATGTCCGATTTTGGAAACCGCCACACCGACAATAAGCGGGATTTTCCCACTTGCCGCGAGATTGTTCCAAGTATTCACACACTCCGCAAAAGGCTGTGTGGCATTATCAAATCCGAAATAAATCTGAGGCATTATGTAATCGATATAACCGCTGTTTGAACACCACTTTTTTACGTCTGCGTACATAGCGATGTAGTTGTTCTGGAGATTGCCTTGACAGCTCACCCCAAATATTGCACTGGAATTTGATGCTTTTACTGCATTGTAAAGGGATTTTACCATTTTATCGCAGTTTGCAAAGCGGAAGTCCGAAAGTTTGGTGTATCCGCTCGCTTTAAATGCCGCACTGTCAAAAGAAGCGTCGGTAGTCGGGTAAAAATAATCATCGATATGAAGACCGTCAACATCGTAGTTTGCCACAATCTCCCTTGCTCCGTCCGAAATCAGCTTGACAACTTCGTCGTATGCGGGATTAAAATAGTACGTGCCATTCACGTTTACAACGCGTTTTCCGCCGCTGATCCATTCGCCCATCTTGTAGCCATTCTGACGGGAAACGTCTTTTGCTTCACAGCCACGCAAAGGATTAATCCATGCTTGAAAAGACAAATCACGCTTGTGAGCCTCTTCCACCATTATCTCCA
>JBJESA010000214.1:0-9014 GCA_051882535.1 Oscillospiraceae bacterium | reverse complement strand
ACTATTTCGTATCCTGTGGACGCAACTCGTGCCGACAGGCATTTTATACATTGTGCCGCCTCGTCGCCCGTGCAAATCTTGTTGTCGTACAGTTCGTACTTCTTGCGGACGGAAACGGGGGAGAGGTTAGGCATTACGACATTCGCACCGCTCTTTATTCCAAGCTCTCTGCCGTTTCTGAGAATTGTGCCGAGTGCTGTGGTTGCGGGCAGGAGTATCTTCGGGTGGATAAGCCGAATTATCGAGAGCAGATAGCACGTCACCTCCGCACTCCCTGCTGGGTACTCCGCGAACGGCGTTGCCGCGTGCGGGATAAACGGCCCTATTCCGCACATTGCGGGGGCGAATTCTTCAACGAACTTCAAATCTTTGGCGAGAAGTGCGTTTGTCTGAAACGGCGAGCCTACCATAAATCCGCACCCCGTCTGGTAGCCAATCTCCTTAAGTGCGTGCAGACACTCCATTCGGTTGTCGAACGACATCTGCGGCGGGTGGAGCTTCTCATAATGCTCCTTGTCGGCGGTTTCGTGGCGGAGAAGGTAGCGGTCTGCACCGCTGTCGAACAAGCGTTTGTAGCTTGCGTAACTGCGTTCTCCCAGCGATAGCGTCACCGCACAATCGGGGTACTTCGCCTTGATGTTTTCGACTACTCCGCAGACGAAATCGTCCGAAAACGCACCGTCCTCGCCGCCCTGAATGACGAACGTCCGAAAGCCGAGCCGGTAGCCCTCGTCCGCACAGAGAAGTATATCCTCCGCAGACAGGCGATAGCGGTCGCACTTGCTGTTTTCCGCACGGATTCCGCAGTACAGACAGTTGTTCTTGCAGATGTTGCTGACCTCGATAAGACCGCGAATATAGACGGATTTTCCGTAGTGGATTTCACGGACGGCACGGGCTTTTTCGGCGAGAAGCTCTGCGGCGTCTTCGGTGCGGTTGTCCAAAAGGTACTCGTACTCCTCGAGAGTGAGGGAGTGCGTTTCGGACAATTTTTCGATTAGTTCGGATACGCGATTATTCATGGCTAATCACGTTGGAGTAGGCGGTTTTCACACTTACGCCGTTTAGTTTTCCGATTTTTCCCGCAAGGGTGGAGATTGTGTCCTGCGGGGCGTCAAGTGCCACGCTCATAATGCTAATCTGCTTTTCGCGGTACGGTACGCCCATTCGCCCGATTATGTACGGTGCGTACTCGTGGAGAAGTGCGTTGAGGGGTTCTGCAGACTCGGTGTTCTCAACAATAATTCCCATTACAGCAACTCTGGTTTCCATAATATTATCCTTTCCAAAATAAAAATGCCGTGCCCCGAGTGCAGACAGCACAAAAAGGCACGGCAAAATACACGTATACTACGGCAGTACGGCACGGTTTGTGCGATACTGCGGTTTTTGTTCGTTTATTCGCGTAGCCTTTCAGTCAGAAGCTTCTTTCTGTCGGGGAACTCTATGCTTTTAGTATAACATCTCTAAAGCGAAATGTCAAGTCTTTTTTGAAAACATTGTTTGTATCCCGTAAATACGGTAGAATTTTTAAGAAGCGATAAATAGTCTTTCTGATTTAAGAATTTAGCAATTTAAAATGAAAAATATTCTAAAACCCCTTGACAAAACCCGAAATTTGTTGTACAATAAAAGAAATATTCAGAGAATGACGAAGGCTTTGCAATTGACAGGTGAAACACCTCGCCGCTTCTCTTCAATGGAGGTTTGACTATGGCACTCGTAAATGTTATGGAGCAGATTGTTGATGAAAAGCTTACCCAAATGCTTGAGGAAGAAACCTGCTGCAAATGCAGCCGCTGCATTGAAGATATGAAGGCTGTTGCACTCAACAGACTCCCTGCTAAGTATGTCAGCACCAACAGCGGCGAACTGTTCACAAAGCTGAATGCCACAGTGCGTCAAAGCTCCGTTGATATTAATATCGCAGTTGCTGCGGCTATTGAGTTGGTTGCTAAGCACCCATCTCATACTGCGTGATATATTTCGGAATAAGGTAAAGAAGCACTCCCTTTAAATTAAAATAGGGAGTGCTTCTTGTTTTATAGGAGTGTATTTTACAACTCATTTCGGTTTTCGAGTGCCTTGGCGAGTGTAACGTCATCAGCGAATTCCAGCGTAGAGCCTGCGGGGAGACCGTACGCAAGACGTGTTACCTTGATTCCCATCGGCTTTATCAGACGTCCGATATACATCGACGTTGCTTCTCCCTCAACGGTTGGGTTAGTCGCCATAATGACTTCCTCAACATCGGACAGACGTGCGAGAAGCTCCTTGATTTTCAGCTGCTCGGCGGTTACGCCGTCCATCGGGGACAGCAGCCCGTGCAGAACGTGATAGGTTCCGTTAAAGCCGCCTGCCCGCTCGAAAACGGAAACGTCACGCGGCGATTCGACAACGCAGATTACCTTGTGGTCACGTTCGTCATCGGAGCAGATAGGGCAGACCTCCGACTCTGTGAAGTTCTGGCAGCAGCTGCAAAGACGGACGCTTTCACGTGCCTTGAGTATATTTTCGGAGAACTCGCGGACTTCCTCAACGGGGAGGTTGAGCATATGGTAGGCAAGACGCTGAGCGGTTTTTATGCCTATTCCGGGCAGTTTTGCGAACTGTTCAGCGGCAAGCGTCAGCGGTACAGAATTATAATCGGGCATAATATCATCTCTTTCTTAGTTTTGGTTAATTGCGGGAGAAAAGGGGCTTTGCCCCGAAAGATTCAATCAGGTCGAGTGCTGTAAGCGTGCCGGAATACGATGTGTCCGATACATACACCTCGCAGAGAGTCTTTGCACCGTTTTCTCGGAGAGTACGCAGCAGCGTTCGGCTGAAATCTCCGTCGGCACGGCGAATGTCCACTCGTGCTTCACTGCCCGAGATAACAATTACTGCCGAACCTTGGGTGTTATCCACCATAATAGTTGTAAAACGGTTGTTTTCCATATACAAAGCCCCCGAGATGGTAAACAACAACATTACTGCGGCACAGTAAGCCGATATTTCAATCCGGCGAAGGCTGCCCATTGCGTGAACCGTTGCGGCTGCTGCGACAATCGCCAATGCTATCCAACTGCCGATGTGGTCTGTTGTAAGCCAAAGACCACGCAGCGTGCCTAGCGAGTTTGCAAGCAGCAGCACGAGCTTCATCACAATTGCAAGCGGGAGTGAGAGTAAGCCAAAACCTGTTATTCCCAGAAACAGTGCGAACAGAAAGGCAATCATGATAAGCGGCATCAGCACAACCGAGGTGAGTACGCCCGCCACGGAAACTCCCTTGAACAGCATAGCCGACAACGGAGCAGTACAGATAACCGCACCTGCCGAAATCAGCAATATTCGAATCAGCGGGGCAAGCCTTTGCCGTCTTTTGGGGAGAAATCCGCACACTCTGTCGGCAGTCTTTACACCTACAACACCCGCACCATACGCACCGCACACCGACATCTGAAAGCCTATGTCAATCGCCGAGGCGGGCGACACAAGACAAATCGCAGTAACAGCGGCACACAGCGTATTAAGCGTTTCGGATTTTCGGAAAAACAAGTCGCTCATGCTGCAAATAGTGAACATAGCCGAAGCACGGATTACCGAGCTTGTCACCCCAAAGAAAGTCACCGCCATCGGTGCAAAAATCATCGACAGCAAAGCACGTTCTTTTCGGTTGTCGGCGGGAATCATTCCGAGCAGCAATGACGCAAACACTGTGAAATGCGTTCCGGATACGGCGGTGAAGTGCATCGCACCGCATATCCGCAGCCGTTCGAACAGGTAATTTGGCAGCTGCTCGTCCATGCCGAACAGCATTGAGAGGGCAAGCTCGCCGGTGTCGCCGCCGATGTTCTCCCGCACCCTGCCGGCGAACAATCGCCGTAAAGAACGCAGTGTGTTCGGCAATGCAGCGGCGGGTGATATGTCACCTACAGATACTATCTCCGCCTCTCCCGAAAGCAAGGTGCCGTCTGCAATGTTGTAGGTAGCATTTTCGGCGTCGTATTCGCTGAACGTGATTACCGCTCCGGCTCGCTGACCTTCGTCGAGGGAGATGTCACAGTCCAATGTGGCTTTTGTGGGAATTCCGCCAACGGAAAGCCGTGCGACTATTTGTTGACAGTCTTCCGAATGGGTGAGGATTTCGTCAACAACAAAGTTCGCGTTCACGGTCTTTCCGGAAAACTCGGTAACGGGCAAGACGTACAAATACATAAAGCCGAACATCGCCAGAGTTCCGCAAAGAAGGCCCGCCATATTTACTGCGAACGGCTTCTTCAAAATTGCCGTCAACAAGAAAACGGCAGCCGAACAGCCGATAACAATCGCACTGACCAAGCTGCCGCCGTAATATGCCGTAAGCATTCCGACTGCCAGAAATGGGGCAAACCTCACAAGCGGCAGTCCGAAAATCGCTCGATTTTCTTCATTCACAGCAAAAATCAGAACATTCCGGGCAGGGAAATTCCACCTGTTACCTTCTCCATTTCGGCAGTGCTGTAGTCCTCAATCTCCTGAAGAATTTCGTTTACACCGCTGATGATGAGATCCTGGAGCATCTCAATATCCTCAGGGTCGACAACCTCGGGTTTGAGAGTAACGGACTTGAGCTTCTTGTTGCCGGTCATAACCAGCTCAAGAGCACCGCCGCCTACCTGCTTTGTGAACTCCTTTGCTTCGAGTTCTTCCTGAACGCGTGCCATATCCTCCTGCATCTTCTGAGCCTTCTTAACCATCTGGTTCATATTGGTGGCTCCTGCATTCTGGTATTCCTTGGGAAGTCTTGATTTCATAGTAATAGTCCTTTCAGATTAGTCTTTTCTGGTTACGGTGATACCGAGCTCCTGTGCTTTTTTCAGGAACAGGTCAACCGCGGAGAGGGTTTCCTCTGTATCGAATGCCGCGTTACTCGGCTCGATTTTAACATTAAGCCGCATTCCAAGCAGGCTTGAGAGCTTCTTTTGGAATTCGTCGAGTTCATCGCCCTTTACATTCTCAAGAAGCATTTTATTCGGCGATGTGATAACCAGCACACCGTCAACGCATTTGATTTCTGCGTCGGACAGCATACTAGACATCATAAAGTCCATCTTGGAGAGTGCGTCGTTCCACTGCTCGGGAGTGATGGGCGAAAACGGCTTTAACACTTCGCTTTTGGGAGTGGATTCCTCTTCGGTGTTTATCGGGTAATCATCACCCGATAGCAGGCTGTCCTGAACTTGCTCGGATTCAGCCACGGGAGGCTCGGGAACGAAAGCGGGCGGTTCTTCATTGTACGGCTCGTTGTACGGCGGCGGAGGCGTAAAATCCTCATAATTCGGCTCGTACATCGGCGGTGCTTGCTCGAACGGTGGTGCTTGCTCAAATGCAGTTTCAGCAGACGGTTCTGCGGGAATCGGCTCCTCCCACGGCGGCGGTAATTCAGATGTCGCGGCTTCTGCGGGTGGGGCTTCCCGAATCACAGGTGATTCCTGTTTGGGAGCCGGAGCTTTCTCAACAGGCACTTCCTCAACCTTTGGTGCTGTTGGCACGGGCTTTGGTGCGGCTGTCTGCGGCTTGGGTGCGGAGGGAACTGCCGCAGCAGGCTGTGACACAATTCTCGGTGCGGTATCTGTATACTGCTCTGCGGGGGCTTGTCCTCCGCGTGCACACATCTTTACAAGGCACATTTCGGCAAGGGTTTTACGCTGCTTGGCTCTGCCGATATTCTCCGCACAATCGGAGAGTATCGAAAGGCAATTCAGCACCTCTGCCATCGAATACATACCCGCAATCTGTGCCACCCGCCCGAGTTCGTCGGGGAGTGCAAACAGCAGGTCGCTGTCCTGCGGTGCGGACTTGTATATCATCAAGTCGCGGTAATGTTCAATCAGATTATTGATAATAAGGGCTATATCCTTGGATTGATTGTGCAGTTCGCCCAACAGACGGATACACCCCGCGGTATTGCGTGCGGCTATCATCTCCGCGAATTCGTAAAGGTGGTGATTATCGGCTATTCCCGCACAATCGCGTACCACGCTTACAGTAACGTGGTCATCGTTGGAGGCACAGCGATCCAGCACGGAGAGTGCATCTCTCATTCCGCCATCTGACAGACGGGAGATAAGCACCGCAGCGTCCTCGTCAAGCGAGAAGCCCTCTTTTTCGGCGATTTCCATCAGCCGTTTGGCACTGTCGTTTACATCTACTCTGCGGAACTCAAACCGCTGACATCTCGAGGAGATAGTGGCGGGGACTTTGTGAAGCTCCGTGGTGGCGAGTATGAATTTCACGTGAGGGGGTGGCTCTTCCAGCGTTTTCAGCAAGGCATTGAATGCCTCGGTGGTGAGCATATGCACCTCGTCAATAATATACACACGATATTTGCAGGAAACGGGTGTGTAGGAAACCTCCTCACGTAGTTTGCGGACATCTTCGACACCGCGGTTGGAGGCTGCGTCCATTTCGATAACATCTGTGGAACTGCCGTCCATAATCTCGCGGCAGTGGTCGCATTTCATACACGGGCTGCCGTTTTCGGGGTGGTCGCAGTTGACCGCCATGGAGAGAATTTTCGCACAGGTGGTTTTACCCGTACCGCGTGAACCGGTGAACAGGTAGGCGTGTCCTGCGGAGTTGTTGATAATCTGGTTTTTGAGAGTGGTGGTGATATGCTCTTGCGAGATTACGTCATCAAACGTTCTCGGACGGTATTTTCTATACAGTGCAAGATACATCTCATCACTCCTTTGACCGAGAATTACAAATCAGAAACTATAAGCGCCCTCGATTATGAAGACAGGCTGACCGATGCACACGATGAAATCCGCTTAGTGCTGCTCGATTCCTCGCCTGACACGGTTCACGGCACGCCGTTGCCCGGAACCTGCCTCCATAACCCAAAACGCTTACCTATATAGTATACCATATCCGCCCGAAAAAATCAAGTGCTTTTGCCCAAAGGCGGGAATTTTTTTATAAACGCAATAGTCGGGGGAAATTTTTTCTACTCTGTCACGGCGTTATTATATGTTTTTGGCATTTTCTACGAGAGGCACCCCACCCCCAACCCTCTCCCCAAAGGGGAGGGGGCTATTTTTTGTTCCGTGGGGGTGCTAACGCACCCCCACACCCCTGTTTTGGGGCTACCGCCCCAAACCCCATAGTATTTTACAAACTGAAGCCGAGGAAAAAATTCCTCGGCTTTGCTATATTCAGATTGTACCAAATCCGCTGATTTCTACTCCCAGCCAGAAGCGTTTTTTCTTGAACTGGTCGGGGATTTTGGATTCGGACTTGTCGTTGGGGTCTAACAGTGACACAAACGTGATGATATTCGTGACGAACAGCTCCGAAATCCGTTCGGGGAGCGTTTCAACGTACTTTCTTCCGCCGAATTCGCCCAGCAAATTCTCCGAATACGACTTTGACATCTTACCGATAACCATCTCGCCGTGAACTATCTCGTACACATCGCCATTTACACGCAGATACACCTCGTCGCCGCACTTTACATTCTGTGCGATATATGCCTGACGCTGTATCGCTTCGCCCATATTGCCCTCAACGAACGAGTAGTAGTCTATATCATCGCCGTCGCCCGTGCCAAAGCCTACGCACTTGGAGTGTTCCTTGTACGCCTCACGCACAGTGCGTATCCAACGATTGTTTTCGCTGCGTTTGAATGTCCATTTGGCGGGGTGACGCAGGATTTCGAGTTCGCTCTTGGGGCGGGTTTCCGCGAGGTAGAACATCTTCTCGTCACGGCTGCTGTTTTCGCCCTTGGGCGAGAAGTCGTAGCCAAGCAGATACACCTTGTCAAACTCCTTGCCCCTTGCACGGCTGATTGTCGAGATAGTGAGCATATCGTCGCGTGCATTGAGGATAACAGCGGGCAGTTCACCGCCGCAGCAGAGTTTTTCGGCGAGTTTTCCGCAGTTGAGAATGTCGCTTTCCTCGTCCGCGGAGTTTTCGGCATACGCAGTCAGTGCGGAGTAGAACTCGTCCGCCTTGGTTTTGTCGGGATTGCACCGCATAATAAAACGCTTGACAAAGGCGGCACGGTCGATAGTCTGCTCACGCCAGTCCCACAGAACGTCTGCAAGATAACGGCCGATTGACGCACCCGCCGCATTCTCGCGAATGAGGGTGTGACGTACCTTGTTCTTGTTGAGCAGCCAGCTGATATATTCTGCGTCGCCGTTCTTTCTGCAAAGAACAGCGGTGGTGCCTTTCAGGTCGATTATCTTGAAATCATCATCGATAAGTGCCTGCGGCAGCTCGTTAAGCTGCTTTTTGCAGACTGCGGAAATCTGTGCGGGGGTATCGTCCAGCAATTGACTGCGAAGCAGTTCGGTCATCTTATCGAGTGCTTCGGACTGACGCTTGTTTCCAAGCAGAGTGAACTTTTTGGTTTCGCTCGGCAATACCTTTCGCAGTGCAGAGTAAAGGGCTGCACAGTCCATAATTTCGCCGCTGCTGCCGTTGTAGTCGAAAATAGCCTGACACTTATCCTCAAGCAGCAGGAATCCGCATTTCAGCGATTTTAGAATCGACAGCAGAATTTCCGCACGTTCGTCTGCCGCCTCGTGAAGCTCGTCGATTATGCAGTAGTCGAACTTTGCAAAGTCCTCTGGCGACATCTTCTCCTTGAACAGGGCTGCACGCTCGTCGAACGACATTCCACGCATAGAAGCCACGGATTCGCCCTTGTCTGCAAGATATTTCATTACAAGTACGTCAATTGTTCCCAGTGCTGTTCGTGACGCACTTTCGGGAAGCTCGCCCGAGGCTATTTTCTGCTCGATACGGGATTTTATCTCGTTTGCTGTGTTGTCGGTGCAGCACAGCATTAAAATCCGCGGGTGTTTATCGGGGAAATTGTTGATAATATGCGACAGACGTTCAACCGCGGTGAAAGTTTTTCCTGCTCCCGCCGTACCGTTTAAGAGAATTTTATCGGAGAGCGGTGCTTTGATTACACGGGAAACTGCGTCGGAATCCGAAATCTCGAAGTATTCCGCCCTATCCTTCATAATCTCAGCCAT